>NZ_JBGBPY010000002.1 GCF_041107455.1 Rhodanobacter humi | reverse complement strand
CGGTGCAACGATCTGCGACGACAGTTCGTTGAGAAAGCTCACGACGCCGAGCACGATGACGGTCTTGGAAACGGTTGGCCTCATCGTTCGCGTTCAACGAACGGGATGGGGTCCCATGGGTCCCTCTTTCCCGAGTCAGCGGCGGTCTGTGACGTATCGGGGCGGCCGTCATGCATGGTTGGAGTCCGCAAAGGTGAGCGTCAACGGCTCACCGGGCTGCTGTGGCCAGCGCACCGTCCATCCCAACCGTTCGCATAGACGACTGATCAAGGTCAACCCGAAGCCATTGTCGGACCGCTGTTGGTCGACATTCGGCGGCGTCTTCTCACCAGCCTCCGGCCAGGGGCTGAGTTCGATGCCCGCGGAGGTAATGGCAACGGATACCGCGGCCCCATTCGAAAGTTCGACCGCTCGGCGTAGCAATTGCCCAAACACCAACGATGCGGCACGTGGGGGAGCCAGCACGGTGACGCTGGCATCGCCGTGCAATTTCACCGACGTCGACGTGGCCTGCATCTGCTCGTCGACGAGGTGTTGCCATATGGCCCACACCGGAACAGGTTCGGCAACGATCGCCATGTCCGTCTCGTGACGGGCCAAGTAAAGCAGTGCATCGAGCAGATCGGTCAATTCAGTGGTACGCCGCCGCACCCGCTCGATGGCACGTTGGCCGGGAAGGCTTACCGTGGGGTCTTCCGCCAGTAGATCGACGCTTGCCTGTATCACCGACAGCGGTGAACGCAATTCATGACTGGTGTCTGCGGTGAACTCCCGTTCGCGCGTCAGGAACGCATCCAAACGTGCCTGGTAGTGCTCGAAGGCGACCGCCAATGCACCGACCTCGTCATTGGCGAAGTGGGTACGAAGCCGGTTATCACGACGGGGCGGCGCCGATGCCTCGACCCATTGCGCCAGTCGCTGAACCGGGGCAATCAGCCGACCGGCCAGGAGAAGGCCCAGCGCGCCTGAGACTAGCGTGCCGATCAGGATGACACCGGCCATCAACCAGCGCAGGAAAACTTCGCGCTGGGCGATGTCGCTCAGATCGATGACGAAGTACAGCCGCTGTGCGCCGTCGTCCGAGACGGCGACATAGGTTTCCCGATTCCCTTCGCGATCCAGTATGTGTGTCCCCGGTGGCAGGCCGGCCATTTCTGCGGGTACATCATGGCGATCGCTCACTCGGCTCACATACGCATAGATCCGCTGCGAGGCTGGTAGGGGCGTACTGGGTTGAATGTGAAGGTGTGCGATCAGGTTGCTGGTTTCGACCTGCAGCAACTCCGTCATCAGGATGCGTTCGAAGTCGGCCATCGAGGTGAGGGCCACGGCGGCGAACAAGCTGGACAACACCACGCCGAAGGCGAGGAACGCCAAGATAATCCGGGTGCGGAGAGTGAATCTAGGACGCATCGTCATCCGCCAAACGGTAGCCGATACCATGCACGCTGTGCAGTAGGGGTTTCTCGAAGGGTTTGTCGATCGCTTGCCGCAGGGCATGCAGGTGCGTGCGCATGGCATTGGGGTCACCCACCGCCTCGCCCCACAGCGCCCGTGCCAAATCCGCATGGCTCACCACGAGCGGCGAGCGACGCATCAACACCTCCAGCAGGCGCAGGCCGGCACGGGTCACCGTGACGGAAACACCCCCACGGCGAACCCGAAAACGAGCGGCATCGTATTCGAGATCAGCGACCTGCAGGGGCGCACCGAGCAGGGGCTGCACGCGTCGATGCAGCGCATGCAGCCGCGCCACCAGTTCCTTCATAGCGAACGGTTTGACCAGGTAATCGTCCGCACCCTCGGCGAAACCGCGCAGCTTGTCGTCCAGGGTCTCGCGGGCCGTCAACATCAACACCGGCATGTCGTGCTGGGCAGCGCGCAGATGACGGCAGACCTCCAGGCCATCCAGACGTGGCAGCCCCAGATCCAGCACGATCAGATCGTGCGTGCCCGTCAACGCCAGACGCAACCCGGTCATGCCGTCGTAGGCATGATCCACCGCGAAACCATGCAACTCCAGGTAATCCCACAGAGTGGTGGCCAAGTCGCGATTGTCTTCGATGAGCAGCACGCGCAACATGATCGTTAGGCCACCGCGGGGTTGGCGTCTTCCGGCGTATCGCGCTGGAAACGACCGTAACGCAGGGCCAGCGTGGGCAGCACCAGCAGATTGAGCGCCGTGCTGGTAACCAGCCCGCCGAGAATGACCAGCGCCATCGGTCCCTCGATCTCGCGACCCGGAGCACCACTGCCAATCGCCAGTGGAAGCAGCCCCAAGGCGGTGACCAGCGCCGTCATCAAAATGGGCGAGAGGCGTTCTTGCGCGCCGCGCAGGGCGGCCTCCGGCCCCCAGGTCATGCCTTCGACGTTGACCAGATGGTCGTAGTGCGACAGCAGCATGATCGAGTTGCGCAAGGTGATGCCAAACAGGGTGACGAAGCCCACCATCGAGCCGATGGAAAGGCCGCCGCCGGTGGCGAACACCGCCAGCACGCCGCCGACCAGCGCGAACGGCAGGTTGGCCAGCACCAGCAACAAACTGCGCATGCTGCCGAGCACCATGAACAACAACAAGACGATGGCGACACCGGCGATCAGTGAGTTGATCAGCAGATCATGCGTGGACTGGCTCTGCGCCGCCGCTGCACCACCAAACTCCACGTAGCTGCCGGGCGGCAGCGCGACCTTGGCGGCAATCTGTTGTTTGGCGGCGGCGACAAAGGCCGACACGTTGCCCCCGCTCACATTGGCGGTCACGGTCTGCACGCGTCGGGCGCCGTCGTGCAACACGACGTAGCGCCCCGCATCTTCGTAGATGTCGGCCAGTTCCTTCAGCGGGACATACGTGCCGGCGGCGTTGCGTATCGGCAATGCCCCCACTTCGGCCACCTTTCCGCGTTGTTGAGGCGCGAGGATGACTGAGACATTGAACACGCGGTTACCGTCGTAGACCTGACCGACCTGGTCGCCTTGATACGCGGTGCGGATGGCATCGAGCACTGTCACGGCATCGAACCCCCAGCGGGCCAACGCTTGTTTGCGCAGGCGCACCACCAACTGCGGCGTCCCCGGCGGTGACTGCACCTGGACATCCGCTGCGCCAGGCAGCTGCCCCAGAATTTTCGCGACGTCCGCCGCCTTGGTGTCGAGTGTGTCCAGGTCGTTGCCGTAGATATTGACCGCCACGGCGGCGGTAAAGCCCGACAGGGTTTCTTCGACACGTTCCGTCAGGAAGGTCTTGACCGCAAAGTTGACGCCGGGAAACGGTGCCAGCGCCTTGCGAATATCCGAGACGGCCGCTTCGGCGGCATCGCCGCTGAGAGGTTTGAGATCGACGTTGAATTCGCTGTATTGCGTGCCCCACGTGTCATCCGCCTTTTCGGCACGTCCCGCGTTCTGCGCCACCGAACGAACGAAGGGCAGCTTCAGCAGCGCGGCAGTCACATGGTTGCCGATACGGATCGACTCCTGCAGCGAGGTTCCCGGCACCGCCGACATGTGGACGATGAAATGGCCCTCACGCAGCTCCGGCAGAAAGCCGCCCCCGAAGAACGGCAGCGCCGCCACCGCCATCAGCGTCAGCACGAGGACCACGGTCATGACCGCACGGTAGCTGGTCTCTACCCGCAACAGCACGCCGCGATACCGGTCCTTGGTCCAACGCACCAAGGGAGCCTCGCGTTCCGGCAACGGGCGGTTGGCCAACAGCAAGTAGCACAAGGCTGGGGTGACCGTCATGGCCACCAGCAGCGAGGCGAGTGTCGCCAGCACATAGGCAATGCCCAACGGCGCGAACAGACGGCCGGCGATGCCCGACATGGTCAGCACGGGAATGAATACCAGCGCGATCGCCAGCGTCGCATAGACCACCGCGCTGCGCACTTCCAGCGAGGCGTCCAGCAGCACCGCGAAGACGGGACGCGGTACCTCGGCATGGCGATTCTCGCGCAGTCGGCGGTAGATGTTCTCCACCACGATCACCGCATCGTCCACCAGCAAACCGATGGCGATGGCCAATCCACCCAAGGTCATAGTGTTGAGGCTGAAGCCGAAGTATTCCAGCACCGTCACGGCGGCGAGCAGCGACAACGGGATCGCCACCAGCGAGATCGCGGCCGTGCGCAGGTTGTAAAGGAACAGCATCAGCACGATCACGACCAGCACGCCGCCGATCAGCAGCGAGGACTTGATGTTGCCGGTTGCGGTCGTGATGAAATTGGCCGGACGAAACAGATCGGCATGCAGGGTGATGCCCTGCGCGGTCAGACCGGACTTCATGCTGGCCAACGCCTTTTCCACGCTCTGAGTCACGACAAGCGTATTGGCGCCGTATTGCTCGGAAATCACCAGTTGCACAGCCGGATGGCCCATGACCGAGGACGCTCCGATGGGCGGCTCCGGCGCGACGACCACCTGCGCGACATCGCCCAAGGTGACATTGCCGCCCGCCTGATGCCGCACGATGGTACCGGCGATCTCCTGCACGGCGAGCGCCTGACCGTCGCTCTGCAGGACGATGCGCTGATTGGGCGTGTCGATGAAACCGGCACCACGCACCCCCGTGGCCCGCCGCGCCGCCGTCAGGACGTCGTCAACCGCGAGATTGTATTTGAGCAATTGCTCCGGGCGGATCTGGACCTGGTATTCCTTGGTGTCACCGCCGAACACCGCGACCTTCGCGACGCCCGGTACCGCCAGCAACGCCGGTTTCAGCGTCCAGTCGGCCAGCGTGCGCAGCTCCATCAGTGATCGCTTGTCGGAGGTCAGACCGATATCCAGCACCACACTGGTGGAAGAGGTCAGCGGCGACATCACGGGCACCTGCACGCCTTGCGGCAGCTGGGTGGCGAGCGCGCCGAGACGTTCCCCGAGATTCTGCCGATCCCGATAGATGTCGCTGCCCGGATTGAAGGTGATAGTGATCACCGACAAGCCCTGGATCGATTGCGAGCGCAGCGCCTGCAGTCCCGGCAGACCGTTGATCGCGTTCTCGATCGGCTGGGTCGCCAATACCTCCACCTGTTCAGGCGCCAACCCCGGGGCTTCGGTCTGAATCGACACCTGCGGCGGGGCAAATTCAGGAAACACGTCGTACTTGCTGCGCGACAGCGTGAGCGCGCCATAGACGATCAGGATGCCCGCCAGCACCAGCACCACGCCGCGAAACCGCAACGAGAAGCGGACGATCGCCGCCAGCAGACCCGGTGCGTCCTGCCTCATTGCTTGTCTCCGTCTTCACCGACGGCAATGCGTGAACGCTGCTCTTCCGACAGCAGCAGTTGCGCGCCCGTCGCCACGATCGGTTCGCCCCGCGCAAATCCCTGGGCCACGAACCAGCCACCGTCCACCGGGTTGTCGACCGGCAGCGCATGGCGCACAAAACGATCGGGCTGGTTGCGGCTATAGACCCACGAGCGACCCTGCCACCACACCACCGCCGAGCCGGGAATCATCGTTCCCTGGACCACCGTGCCCGAGGGTAGATACGCGGTGATCGCCATGCCAGGCAGGAGACCCTCAGCGGACACGGCATAGAAGAAACTGAGCCCTTGCAAACGGGGGTCCGTGCGTGGCGCGGGCGAGATCAAGGTGGCGGCGTGAAAGTCCCCGTTGACGGTCTGCACGCGCGCCTGGACAGGGGGGGCGAGTGCGGTGACCGCGGGCAGCACCACCTGGACGAGGACTTGCTGGCGGGTGGCCAGACGCGTAAACAACGACGTATTCGCGGCCGCCGCCTTCGCCAGGACGTCGCCCCATTGCTGGCTCGCGGTCTGTTGCGCGGCGGTCAGCGCGGCTTGCGCTGCCCGCGACGCGGCTTGGTCGGCATGCCACACCGCGGCGGCCGCCTGCAAGGCCTTGTCGGAAATGTTCCGTTCGTCACGATGCAACGACTGCAGTCGCTGGTATTCGGCGTGGGAAGCCTGCAGCGCGGCGTCGGCTTTGTCCGCCTGGGCCTGGGCGGCGACGTCGGCGTTGCGCAACGCGATCAGATCCGCCACATCCAGCACCGTACCGAACGTCTGCAGCATCGGACGATGGGCCATGGACTGTGGCGTGACCACGACGATCCCACTCTGCTTTTGATCCGCGGCATCCAGCGTGACCGCCGTCAGATCCTGCACTTGCGAGACGCGCGACGGCGCCTTCACCGGTGTCTCGCGCTGGGCCTCCGTAGCACGCTCCTTCTGGCCGGCCAGGAATCCCCAGACCGCTAGCGCCAGCACGATGGCACCCAGAAGGGCCGCGAGAATGGATTTCTTGTTCATGGCTGGGAATCCTGCATGCGGGGCGCGTTTTCAAGGGTATGAATGTCGGTCGCAAGTGCACCCAAGGGGTGCCGCATGGCATCTTCGAGCGCGCCCAGCGATTGCTGGGCCTGCAGGAGGGTATCGAGACGGGCCAGTTCGGCCGCGGCCAATTCCACCTGGGCGCCGATCAGACTCAACCGATCCGTTTCGCCCGCCCGGTACAGCGCTTCGGCGGAAAGGGATGCCTTGCGTTGGGCCGCCAGCAAGGCATCGGCCGTGGCGAGTTTGCGGACGACCTGGCGATAACCGGCCAGCGCCTGATCGACTTCGCCGATCGCCTGCGCTTGCACGGCAAGAAAGTTGGCGGCCGCTTGCTGACGACGCGCTCGGGCTTCGGCGATCGGGCCCTGATTGTGGTTGAGCAACGGCAGTACCAGTGACAACCCCAACGACCACTTGGCCTGTGCGGCATCCCACAGAAAGCCCGGACCGAGCGTGATGTCGGGATATTGTTTCGCCACTTCGCCTTGCAACGCGGCCTGACTGGCTTCGTAGTCCGCCAGTGCCGCGCGGACGTCGGGTCGATCCCGCAGCGCTTGCCGTCGCACGTCATGCGACGGCAGCGCGCTCAGGGGTGGTACCTGCTCGAACGCCGTCAGCGACAGCGTGATGCCATCAAGCGCACTCACGGGCAGGCCCAGGGCCGAGGCCAACTGCACCCGGTTTTCTGCGAGACGCTTCTGCGCCTCCTGCAGATTCAAGCTGAGCTGGTTGAGCGTGATGCGTGCCTGGGTGAGCTCCGGTTGCGATGCCTCCCCGGTTGCCGTGCGCCGTTCGATCAACCTGACCAGCTCCGCTTGTCGCTCCTGTTGTCGACGCAGCAAGGGCACGGTGGGATACACGCCAAGCAAGCTGCTGCGCACGCGACGGCGTACCTGCCACGCGGTCTCCGCGATATTCAAGCGTGCCGCTTCGGCCAGTTGCTGCGCCTGTCGAATCCGGTCGCCGCGCTTACCTGCCGTCTCGATCGGCACATTGAGCGTCGGGCCCACCGTCCAGGGCCCGACGCCAGCGGGTGCATCGACGTTGTACTGATTGGTGAAATCCAACGTCGGATTCGGACGGGCGCCGGCCGTGATCACCGCCGCCTCGGCAACGCGCCATTTCGCGCGCGCCACATCAAGATCCGGCTGATAGTACAAAGCCACCCACGTGAGGGAGCGCAGATCCCAGGAGGATGGCGTCGTGGTCGTGGTCGGCGTGGCGTCATGGCGTTGCAGAAACACCTGCAGCCCCGGATCGCGCAGCGACCGTTGCTCGAAGGCAGCGACGGTGGTGGCCGGTTCCAGCGGTCGTGGCCGATAGCTTGCGCAGGCGGTCAAACCGAGCGTCAGTCCGATGACCAGGAGGCGTGTAGCGTGCTTATTCATGAATCTTCCGCGCAGGAGATCAGTCGGTTCCTTCGAGGGAAAGGGCATCGTGCGAACCCTGCCTTCCCGTCAGTGTCATCACGCATCATCGGCGCCCCGTCATGGCGTCGACCGCAAGGGCGGCGCCGTTTCGTGTCGCGTGATAATGACACCGGTGGCTTCCCGGCCCAGCTCACGAAACGGCAGCCCTTCGCTGCGCAGCTGTCCCACCAGGTCGTCCGCGACCAACGCGATCGCATCGTGGCTGGCGCGCCAGCGCTGCTCGAACGTGGCGAGGTCGGCGATGTAGCCATCAGGCCGCGACGCCAAGCCGGGCGTCAGATCATCGGAATCCTGGTCGACCACGGTAACTGGCCGCCCGAGGTAGAACGGCAACGCCCGCAAATAGGCATGCACCGTGAATACTTCGGTGTGCGGTCCGAGCTCCGGTTGGATGAGGCGAGCGACCGGATCCGCGGAACGCATGTCGTTCAAGGGCTGCGATGACACTAGCGTGAGCTGCCACGCGATCAAGGTGGCCAGGGCAAGCCCATGGATGGCCGTACGGCGCCGGCCGCGATGCAACGCCCAGGTGCCCACCATCGCGGCGAGCGCCATCAGCACCAAGGCCAAAGACAAGCCGCTCAACACATCCTGCAACACGGCTTTCGGGATCGCCGTGCGCGCGGCGAGCGCGATTGCCGTGGCGGTGGCGGCACCCAGGGTCGTGAGCGTGGCGACCCACCAAAAACGGCGCACCAAGGCCTGCAGCGACAGCACCGTGGCTGCACGACCCAGCAGCAGCGCCAAAGCAGGAAACACCGGCAAAATGTAGAACGGCAGCTGGGAATGCGAGAACGAAAAGAACACGAAGACCACGCCCACCCATACCAGCAGGAAGCGTTGTGCGGGACCACCGGCACCAATGGCACGCCAACTGGTTTTGCTCCACGGCAACAGCAACGTCCAGGGAAACAGGCCGAGGAGCACGACGGGGAGAAAGAACCCAAAGACCTTGGAGCGACCGTCGGCCGAGGTCAAGAACCGCGTGAAATGCTCCCGGATGAAGAAATAGTCGAAGAAATCCGGATGCAGGCGGCATATCAAAATGAACCAAGGCGCGCACAGCACCAGCAGCACCAGTACACCGGGCACGAGGGACACGCGCCGCAGTACCCCCCAGTCACGCTGCCACAGCATGAAGATGCCCAGGATCATGCCGGGCAACACCACGCCGATGAGCCCTTTGGACAGCACCGCCAAGGCCAGCGCTGCCCACATCAGCAGATTCAGTCGCGTGCGCAGATGCCGTGCGGTCGGATCGAATTGCGCGACCAGAAAACACGCCATGCCCACGGCGAGAAACGCCGCAACCCCTATATCCAGCGTATTGATATGCGCGGCAAAGACGAACAGTAACGAGCTGCCGAGGATGACGGCCGCGTAGCCGCCCGCCTCACGACCGAAAAGCCGCGCCCCGGCCCAGCCGATCGCCACGATCGCCAGCAAACCGGTAAGCGCGCACCACAGGCGTGCGCTCCACGGATGCGCACCGAAGAGCGCATAGGCCGTCGCGCTGGCCCAGTAATGCAAGGGCGGCTTGTCGAAGAAATTGAAGCCATCCAGGCGGGGCGTGATCCAATCGCCGCTCGTGAACATCTCGTGGGCCACTTCCGCATACCGTCCCTCGTCGGGTTCGGCGAGCGCACGGCCAGCCAATCCGTAGAACCAGGCCGCGAGCCATCCGATCCCCAGTAGCACGGCGGCTGCGCTGAATCGCGCGTGCCACGCACCCGCTGGACGAACATCGTTCTGAGCCATGTGCTTGACGCTCATCGAGGGTCCTTGGTGGGAAGCGATGCGACGGCCACCGATGGCGGCGCGTCGGCGCGTGCCGTGCTGTGTAGCGGGGGCATCATCGGCACCTGACACGCCGTTTCGATCAGATAGATCGGCCGCTGTTTGACCTCGGCGTACACACGGCCGAGGTATTCGCCGACCACGCCCAATGCCAGCAGTTGTAGACCGCCCAGCACCAGGACCACGACCATCAGCGAGGGATACCCTTTGACCGGATCACCCCACAGCACGGCCTTGATGAAGGCCCCTGCGCCGTAGCTGAAAGCGCACACCGATGTGGCCACACCCACTGCCGTGGCCAGTCGCAGTGGCAAAATGGAAAACGAAGTGATGCCTTCCACTGCCAGATTGAACAGCCGCCAGTAGTTCCATTTGGTGCGACCCGCCTGGCGCGGGCTGCGCTGATACATGACCGCCGTATGGGGATAGCCGATCCAGCCGAACAGGCCCTTCATGAAACGTTGGCGCTCGCGCAACTGGCGCAGCGCGGCCACCGCACGCGCCGACATCAGGCGGAAATCACCGGTATCGTGCGGCACGTTGAACGCCGCCATGCGCGCCATCAATCGATAGAAGAGATGTGCCGTCGCTCGCTTGAACCAGCTCTCGCCTTCACGGTGTTCGCGAGTGGCGTAAACCACGTCGTAGCCATCGCGCCAGCGTGTCAGCAGGTCCGGAATGAGTTCGGGGGGATCTTGCAGATCGGCATCAATGATGACGATGGCATCGGCCTCATCCGTCACGGCGTCGAGACCCGCGGTCAGTGCGGCTTCCTTGCCGAAGTTGCGGCTCAAGCGCAGCGTGCCGATGCGCGGGTCTTGGCCCATCAGCCGGTTGAGTACGAGCCATGTGCCATCGCGACTTCCGTCATCGACATAGATCACCCGCGCATCGAGCGCCATCCCATCGAGCACGCCGACAAGACGCGCATGAAACAGGGGGAGCACTTCCGCTTCGTTGTACGCGGGCACCACAACGGTGAGGCGGATCGGGGCCACGAATATCCCTGCGCGCTATGACATCCGCGGCACAGTAGCGAGCGAGGCTCGTGCTGCCCCTCAACCATTTCTCAACTGTTCGTTAAGACACACTCGATGCGTCGATTCGCAACACTGCGAACGATTGTCGCTGGGAATAAGGCCTTGCCGAGTGAGTGAACGGGGTAGATGGCAGCACACTCTGGTCAGACACATTTTTCTGTGATGGCATACCCGCATCGACTTTCTATGGAAGAAGCCCTGATGCCTGTGAGCTACGTCACCGAGGAACAACGTGAGAGCTATGGTCGATACAACGGCCCACCTTCCAGCGATGATTTGGCGCGCTATTTCCATCTCGACGATGCAGATCGTGTGTATATCGCTCGCAGGCGCGGCCACGCGAATCGTCTAGGTATCGCGTTACAGCTCACGACACTCCGTTACCTTGGCGCGTTCCTCGATGACCCACTGGATCTTCCTTCGCTGGTGCTGTCCACCGTTGCCAAACAGTTGGGGATTACGGACACCGATCCCTCCCTCCATGGCTATCGCACGGGGGAGCTACGATGGGATCATCAGAGTGATATTCGTCGTCATTGCGGCTTTGTCGAAATCACCGAACCGTCCGTCGGCTTTCGATTGGGGCGTTGGCTGTATGCGTTGTGCTGGACGGGAACGGAGCGACCCAGCGTTCTGTTTGAGCGGGCAACGGCATGGCTCTTGACACATAAGGTGCTGCTGCCCGGTCGCAGCACGCTCGAACGGTTTGTCGCCCGTGTAAAGAGTCGCGTCGAAGAGCACCTATGGCGGCGATTGGGAACCAGCCTCTCCGATGAGCAGCGCGAACGACTGGAGCGCTTGCTGACCGTGCCGGCCGGCAGCCGAAATTCGCATCTGGATCAGCTGCGATCAGGTCCCGTCCGAGTCAGTGGCCCGTCACTCATCCAAGCGCTGACCCGGCTGCAGGTGGTCCGCGAACTCGGCATCGAGCTACCTACCGTAGCCCATCTTCCGGCCAGTCGAGTCACGGCACTGGCCCGCTTTGCGGGAGCTGCCAAAGCCAGCGCGGTTAGCCGTTTGCCCGATATTCGGCGCTTGGCCA
Organism: Rhodanobacter humi; assembly: GCF_041107455.1. Lineage (NCBI taxonomy): Bacteria > Pseudomonadati > Pseudomonadota > Gammaproteobacteria > Lysobacterales > Rhodanobacteraceae > Rhodanobacter > Rhodanobacter sp. FW106-PBR-R2A-3-15. The sequence continues at coordinate 47,541 of NZ_JBGBPY010000002.1, read as the reverse complement.
CCCTGGTAGCTTTCGTGCACTGCCTGGAAGCCACCGCGCACGACGATGCCGTCGAAGTCTTGGAAATGCTACTGCGGGACGTATTTGCCACGGCACGGAAAGAGGATCGAAAGACGCGTTTGCGCACGCTGAAAGACCTTGATCGGGCTGCCACCCTATTGGCCGATGCCTGCCAAGTGGTGTTGGACACCACACTCCCTGACAAGACGTTGCGCAAGACGCTGTTCGCCAAGGTGCCTCGTGACATCCTTGCACGGGCGCTTCAGGAAGTGAGCAACTTGGTGCGGCCACCCGACGATGTGTTTTATAGCGAACTGAGTGAGCGCTACCGACGCATTCGCCGCTTTCTGCCCTTCGTCTTGGAGAACCTTCGTTTCGGAGCAAGTCCGGCGGGTGAGGCGGTTGTTGCTGCCTATGAGTGGCTTCGTACGCACCCCGGACGATTCAAGGTCGATGACGATGTCCCTCGCGAGGTGATTCGCAAACGCTGGCAGCGCTATGCAGTACGCGAGGACGGCAGTATCGATCACCGGGCCTATACCTTCTGCGTGCTCGATGAACTGTACACGTCATTGCGCCGACGTGACGTGTTCGTCGCTCCCAGCTGGAAGTATGCCGATCCGCGCGCAGGCTTGCTCAACGGCAATGAATGGGAAACCGCGCGTCCCATCATTTGCCGCACGCTGGGTCTATCACCGACACCCTCGCCGACGCTCCTCGCGATCACCAAAGAACTGGATGACACCTATCGAGCAGTCGCTTCCCGACTGCCGGACAACCCAGCCGTGCGCTTCGAAGGAACGAACGAATTGGTCGTCAGTTCCCTCGACAAGCTCGAAGAACCCGCGTCCCTTCTGGCATTGCGCACCGCGGTCAATGCGCGTCTTCCGCGTGTGGACATCGAGGAAATTTTGCTGGAGATCGCCGCGCGTACCGGTTTCACCGATGCCTTCACGCATCTCACTGAACGCTCCGCTCGCGCCGCGGATCTCCCGATCAGTATCTGCGCCGTCTTGCTGGCCGAAGCGAGCAATACCGGATTCGAACCACTCATTCGCTCGGATATGGCCGCCCTGAAGCGGTCGCGTCTGTCGTGGGTCGACCAGAATTACTTCCGCAACGACACCATCACACCGGCCAATGCCATCTTGGTGGCGGCCCAGAACCGCTTGGTACTCGCCCAGCAGTGGGGAGGGGGAGAGGTGGCTTCGGCCGACGGCATGCGCTTCGTCGTTCCCGTGCGCACCGTCCATGCCGCCGCCAACCCGAAGTATTTTGGTCGAGAGCGCGGCGTGACTTGGTACAACCTGATCTCTGATCAGTTCAGCGGCCTCAATGACATCACCGTGCCGGGCACGTTACGCGACAGCTTGATCTTGCTGGGCGTCGTGCTGGAACAGCCGACCGAATTGCAACCGACCCAGATCATGACCGACACCGGCGCCTACAGCGATGTGGTGTTTGGATTATTCCGTCTATTGGGGTATCGATTCTGTCCGCGCTTGGCCGATGTCGGCGGCACGCGGTTTTGGCGTATTGATGCGCAGGCGGACTATGGTGATCTCAACGCCGTGGCACGCCAGCGTGTGAACATGCCATTGATCGAGCAGCAGTGGGATGACATTCTGCGGCTCGTGGGCTCGTTGAAACTGGGGTGCGTATCGGCAAACGGCATCATGCGGACCTTGCAGATTGGCGACCGTCCCACTCGCCTGGCACAAGCATTGGCGGAGTTTGGAAGGATTGAAAAAACGCTACATACGCTGACCTATATCGACGACGAAGCGAAACGACGCGGAACACTGACTCAGCTCAATCGCGGTGAAGGACGCCACAGCGTTGCGCGTGCGATCTTTCATGGAAAACGCGGCGAACTTCGGCAGCGCTACCAAGAAGGTCAGGAGGACCAGCTAGGGGCGCTGGGTCTGGTACTCAACATGGTTGTCTTGTGGAACACCATCTACATGGAGGCGGCATTGGACCAGTTACGTCAAGAAGGCTTTCCCGTACGCGATGAGGATGTCGCACGACTCTCGCCGCTAACCCACGACCACATCAACATGCTTGGACGGTATTCCTTTGCCGTGCCCGAGGCCGTAGCCCGCGGGGAGTTGCGTCCGTTACGGAATCCGGACGATGGCGAGGATGACTGACGGGGAGATGTCATCATCCGAAAAACATCTAAATCAATGTTTTTAAGTGGTAATTTTCCCTTATCCCGGTTTTCCGTTCCATTGCTCCCCGAACCCCAGATTCAAGCGGCCCGTGACGGTATCCAGCGTGGCAAAGAGTTCGATGATCTGAACCGACAGCACAAGCTCATGCAGTCGAACTTGCATGAGGCGCACAACACTTTGAAGCGGGCGCAAGGCCTGCTGACCGAGCGATGGTGACAGAATCGGCGCGATCGCCGGCGAGATCCGTCACCATCATTACCCAGCGGAAGTCACACACAAGGAGCCGTACCCATGCTTATTCTCACTCGTCGCGTAGGCGAAACCCTCAACATCGGCAACGACATTACGGTGACCGTTTTAGGCGTCAAAGGAACACAGGTCAGGATCGGGATTGCAGCACCGGCCAATGTTGAAGTGCATCGCGAAGAGATTTACAGGCGCATCCACGAAGGCGACGCGCATCAGCTGCAGGCACCGCAGCGGCGGTGATTCGCAATGGTGACAGTTTGCAGCTGGCCAGGCGCCGAACGTGTCACCACATCGACCATGAACGAAAGCAAGGACAGACCAATGCCGGCACACAAAAAGCCCAGCGGCACAAAGGCCAAAAAGCCAGCCGCGAAGGCGATTGCGCCAACGGAAATTGATTACCGCTCAGGCAAGATGCCTCAGTGGGTCAAGGATGCCATCGAAGAACAGTTCCACATCGAGAATGAGGACGCGAAGAGCGCCGGTTCCGTGGGCTTTATGGCCCGCGCCCTGGTGCTGGCGACGATGCCTTACAAAGATCCGAAGGCGGACGTTTTCAAGCGGCAGAACGGTGATTTCGCGTTACGTATCGTGGCCGGTTACGAGGGCGGCATTCCGTTCGGCATCTATCCGCGGTTGCTCATGTCGTGGGTGGCCACCGAGGCGGTACGAACAAAGTCGCCCGTGATCGAGCTGGGCGACTCGCTATCGCAGTTCTTGCGCGACGTGCTGGAAGTGCGCAGCAGCAGCGGCGGGGCGCGTGGCACCGCCACACGCGTTACCGAGCAAATGAAGCGCCTCTTCGGCTCGCTCATCACGGCGCAGTACAGCGGCGGGCTGGAAGGACGAGGCTTCCGGTTGCGCAACGTGATGATCGCTGACGGCTTGCAGCTCGCGGACGACTTTGCAGACGCACTCGGGCTTGATGAAACCGTACCCGACACGGATCTGCAGAAGGGCAAGGAAGACAAACTTTGGGTTCCCCAGGTGCGAGAGTTGGCGGGCTCCTGGAAGAGCGAAGTTTCCTTGTCCGAAAGTTTTTTCCGCGAGTGCATCACCCGTCCAGTACCGATTGATTTGCGTGCCTACCGCGCCCTGCGCGGCTCGCCGCTGGCGATGGACGTCTACACCTGGCTGACCTACCGCATGAGCTACCTGCAGCGGCGTTCGCGGCCGATTCCGTGGGAAGCCCTCATGCACCAGTTCGGTAGCACCTACTCCACAGCCTCGGCCGTGCGCGACTTCAAAAAGGCCTTCATTACAGCGTTGAAGGCCGTCACGACCGTCTACAGCAAGGCCAACGTCGAAGTGACCGACAGCGGGCTGATTCTTGCGCCCTCGCCGCCCCACATCACCCGTCAGGCGGACTTGTTCTAGCGGTATGCCGCAGCCCGCTGAAGAACTCCCGCAAGGTGCGCTGAAGAACTCCCGCGAGCGGTGGATAAGGCGGTGGATTCGCCAACTTATCCACGCTGAAGAACTCCCGGCAGTCAAAGTTGCGTGAAAACAACAACTTCGCTCGACTTGTCCACAGAAAGCGCGCTGAAGAACTCCCGCTGATGCGCTGAACAACTCCCGCGAGTGCGCTGAACAACTCCCGCCGTCGAGGCAGCAAAACGCCCCCAAAGCCTTGCGCAGCAACGGTTTGCGGCCGTTTTCACAGCGCCCCCCTGTAGTTAAGCCTTTATGCTTTTCCTGTTCTAAAAAAGCACCTGTAGTTGCGCGGCGCAAATCGGGGATAACTCGCAAACGGGCGGCTCACCGCCGACCCTTCGCCATCCTTGGCTTCGCCCCGCAGCCTGCGGCTGCGGCCTTGGTCGGGCGTCCTGCCCGCCCTTCGCTCCGATCAAGCACCACGCGGATCGAAAGGCAGATCAAGAACAAAAAGGAGCCGGCTTCCTGCCGGCAACTGCATCAAAGTCCCAGAGCAAGAACAACAGCAGTTGCGGGGGCTGCGCCCCCCTGTCCTCCCTACGCGCCTACGGCGCTACGGTCGCAACTTCGACCCCCTGGGGAGGGCGTACCGCCCTCCCCCACCCGCCTACGGCGGGCGGCTCCCCCTCCTCAAAAAGCGGGTCAGCGGAAGAAGGTCGACGAGCCGGAAATCTTCGGGTGTTAGGGGCGTTCCAGTGGCGCGTACAGGCTCGCCCAGGCCAAAGGCGTAGCCGTCTGATGGGTCGGCGCGAGTCGAGCCCCACGGGCCGCTGACAGCGGCATGAGCATCGCGGCAGGCCTGCCCTGCTTTTCTCCACGGCAAACCGCTTTTCGTCACTTGCACGTTCCGTCGAAATTTCCACGGCGGTCACGGCGTAGAGGCCGCACAGGCGGGGCCGAGAGCGAGCGTCAGCGAGCAAGGGAGGCCCGAGCGTGCGAAGCACGCGAGCCTAGCCGTGGCCGTCCGGCCGAGGTGTGCCAGGTCGGCGCGGTCGATACCAAGATTATGAATCTTGGTATAACGGCCAGCACCGTTAGCAGTGTCCCGCGCATGTTGTGTTATGTTGTGTTATATACTGCAACTGCAGTCGCGGTGACTGCTACCACTACAGGAGTTCAGCACATGCAGCAGCTTATGTTCGTCGGGAATCTCGCCAAGGCCGCGTCTCTGACCGGCGCTGGTGATCGTGCCGTGGCCAAGTTCACGCTGATTGCAAACGAGTATGCCGGCAAGGATGCCAGCGGTGAGGCGAAAGAGCGGTCGGTGGCGATCCAGTTCACGGCTTTTCGCGGGAAGGCTGAAGCCATCGCCAAGAACGCGATGAAGGGCGATCAGCTGGTGGTGTTCGCCAGGATCGAGAACAACAACTACCAGAGGAACGGCGAGGACGTGTACGACTTCAACTTCCTCGTCGAGGATTTCCAGTTCGGGGCACCCGGCAAAGAGAAGCGGGAGCAGTTCGCCCAGGCGGCACGGTAACCCATGCGCCCTACCCTGACCCGCATAGATGAGGCGCGCTTTCAGCGCGTCGCATCCCGGTGCCAGTGGTCGGAGCGTTCTTTAGGTGTTGTCCACGCGTTGCTTGTCGAGGGGCGGCAGCTGGCCGAAGTGGCAGCTGCTTTCGACATGCGACCACAGAACGCCAACACCTTACGTTCGCGGTTCATCAAGAAGGTCGAGAAGGATCGGTTGGCTGAGTTTATTCGCAGCGAGCCGCCCTCTTCCATCCTCGCCCTGCGCGAACGCGACACCGAGATCCGCACGCTCCAGGCCAAGGGTTATTCCGTAGAGCAGATCCTTACCTACCTCATGGAAGGCGGCGCTGCTGTTTCCGAATCCACGTTGCGCAACTACTTAGAGGGTCGACCCGGCATGAAAACTATCGTCATGGCAAACCAGAAAGGAGGTGTGGGCAAGTCTGCCGTCGCCGTCCAGCTGGCGTACTACCTGCAGCTGATCGTCGGTAAGCGCGTCCTGGTGATCGACTTCGATCACCAGCGCAATTCATCGAAGGCGCTGCGCACTGGCGGCATCGCGACCGTCTCACAGATTCCAGCCAGCCGTGTGCTGACCGCCAAGGTGAAAGGCGTCGAAGATGAACCGTTCGTGCTGCTGGCTGCGGACAACGCTGAATTGCTCGGCATGGAGGTTCAAGGCAAGCAGGCGCACAACCTCTTCGCGAGCAACCTGCAGGCTTTCTTGAAGGCCGTGGACGCGGATTTTGACGTCTGCATCATCGACACCAATCCCAACCCCGACATTCGCCAACTCGCCTCTTTGGTCGTGGCTGATTTCGTCTTGTCGCCGATCCAGCTTAATCAGGAAGCGATTGACGGTATCGGTGATTTGCTCAACCACGACAGCATTGGCATTCGGAAGATTCAAGCGACGATCAACCCGAAGCTGAAGCTGATCGGGATTCTTCCGAATCTGGTTGAGCCCACGCCGTTCCAGCGCGAGAACCTAAAGGATCTCGCGGCGGCGTTTGCCAGCTTGATGATCGCGACCGGGAATGGTTACGCCGCCATCAAGAAGTCCACGGCGATACCGGAAGCCCAGGCGGCCGGGATTCCGGTGTGGAAGCTCGGCAAGACAAGCGGCCGGGAGGCATGGGCCCAGATCAAACCGACCTTCGAGAAAATCGCTTCGACTATGGGAGTCCTGTAATGGCACTAGACCTGTCTGCACTGAATGCGCCGGCTACGCCGGTTGCTGCCGCTATTGACGATGGCACGCCACGCGAAGCGCCACGGATCGCGCTGGCTGACATTGACGAAGATCCGCACCAGCCGCGCACGGAGTTTCCCGAGGACGAAATGCAGGCGCTTCAGGCGAGCATCGCCCGCAGCGGCGTCAAGACGCCGGTTTCTGTACGCCCGAACCCGGACGTTTCCGGGCGCTGGCTGCTGAACTATGGGGCGCGGCGCTATCGCGCATCCAAGGCGCTTGGGCTGGCCGACATTCCAGCGTTCGTCGACAACGCACATGACGACTATGACCAAGTGGTCGAGAACATCCAGCGCGCAGACCTGAAGCCAATGGAATTGGCGATGTTCATCAAGAAGAAGCTGGCCGAGGGCGCGAAGAAGAGCGAGATCGCGAAGAAGCTGGGAAAGGACAATGCCGTCATCACTTGGCATTCTGCACTGATCGACGCGCCCGTCTGCATTGAAGACCTGTACAGCACTGGCCGCTGTACGTCGGCGCAGTATCTGCATGACCTGGTGAAGCTCCACGACAAGTACCCGGAGCAGGTGCAGGACTGGTGCGCCACAACCGAGGAAGTCACTCGCAAAACGATCGCCGCACTCGGCGACGCTCTGAAAGGCAAGAAGGGTGGCATTGCCGGGGCGGCAGGCGATGCTGAAGGTGGCCAGGGCAAGGGCAAAGACCCCACGGCCGGGCAGAGCGTCGCGAAGGGCGGGGAGGGTGGCTCAAGTGCTGACCGGGCGGGCAGTACGAAGGATCGGGACGCTACGCAGAAAGCTGGAAAGGGTGGTGGCGAGGATGGACATGCCGGGGCAGGATCGGAACCTGGTGAAGGTCGAGGCAGCGTGCAGGTGCAGCGTATCCCAGCGCATAACCCCGACCTGGAAAAAGACCCCGACGACGCGCCCGAGTCCGACAAGTTGAAGAAGCCGTTGATGCTGGTTGAGTTCGAGGGTAGGGCGGCGATGGTGGTCTTCCGGATGCCTTCGGCGGCCGGGCTGTTGCGAATCCGCTACGAGGACGGCAGCGGGGATGACGAGGTGGATGCAGGGAGGGTCAAGATCAATTACCTGTCGAAGGAATCGGCATGAACGGGCGGGCGATGTGCTGGATTGCCATTGCCCTCGCTGTTAGCTGGGGCGTGGCTTGGGCAATGAAGGGCGGCAGTTCTCCGGAGAAGGTTTGTTCGTTGGCCTTTTCCAATGGCTACCGGCTCGAAAGAGTCCCGGTAGCCACCACGAAGGCGCAGCAGGCGCACGGCCTTTCGGGGAGGGCGTCACCAGGGAAGGGGATGCTCTTCGATTTCGGGCAGCCGGAGCGGTTGGCCTTCTGGATGAAGGACACGCATTTCCCGCTAAGCATCGGTTTCTTCGACGGGCAGGGCAGGTTGATTCGCAGCGAGGACATGGAGGCCGACAGCGAGCACTACCACCTGTCCCTTGATCCAGCACGCTTCGCATTGGAGCTTCCGAAAGGATCGTATCAAGCGCACCAGGTCAAACCGGGCGTGGCGATGAAGGTCGAGAACTGCACGAACTTCTGACCAGCTTCGCGTCGCCGATTGAAAAGCCGCCTGTATGGGCGGCTTTCGCTTTTCTAGGGGCGGAAGATTTGAGAATCTCAAAAAAGTTAGGGGGGGTGTGGGCTATTGCAGGATAGGCTAACGCCGGTAGAATGGCCCCCTACGGTGTCCGGATTGTTGCCCCCCCTATGTCAAAAGCTCACTTAAAGGTCTATCTAGGCGAGAAGCTGAAAGAGGCTTGGGAGCTGTATTGCCAAAAGCGGCAGATCGGGCCGGGAGCTGCGTTGAGAGCTTCAATCCAACGCGAAATGGAGCGCGTGGAACAGGGGGCTATCGAGCCCGCGAAGCAGGTGGACGAGCGGCCAGATACCGGGGAGAAAAAGCGCGTCGAGATTCGGCTCACGAAATCGGAGCTGGCGGCGGTCGATGCCAGGGCACGGGGCGAGGGCTGCTCAAGGCAGTCGTGGTTGGTGAACGTGGTCAGGGGCACGCTCACCAAGCAACCGCAGGCCGGTATGCGCGAGATTGAATCGCTGGGCGAATCGAACTACCAACTGCTTGCCATCGGCCGAAACCTGAATCAGATCGCGAAGCGTCTGAACGAAGGTCACCCGGACACGATCACGGTTGACTACATCGAACGCCTTCGCAACGAAATCCGTGCCCACGCCGAGAAGGTCAGCAAGGTCATGGGTGCGAGCATCGAGCGGTGGAGCCTGAAATGAGCAAGGTAGTTGACGGCATCATCAAGGACTGGGGCGACCGGGTTGGCTACGGCAAGGTCAAGCGTGGCAAGAAGCAGCGCAATATCCGGGGAGGCAAGCTGGACTTCGGAAAAGCGCCGCCGATGGTCAAGCGTAGTGAACCGCGCACACGGCTGAAGCTGACGATGCAGAAGGCTCCTGAAGTCATGGTCAAGATTTCAGGTGGTGGCAAGAGCATGCGGCACATCAAAGCGCACATGGATTACATCTCCCGGAACGGTACTGTCGAAATCGAGGACGAGAACGGGAATCTGCATTTAGGGAAGGAGGATGTGCGCGATGTGCGTGATTCGTGGGCGCACGGGAAAGCGCGGATTCCGGCCGAAGAAGGTACGCGACGTGAGGCCTTCAACATTGTTCTGTCCATGCCGCCAGGCACGTCCAGGCAGGCGGTGAAGGATGCCGCTCGTGCCTTTGCGGCAGAGCGCTTCGGCAACCATCAGTACGTGTTCGCCGCTCACGATGATGAGAAACACCCGCATGTGCATCTTGCGGTCAAGGCCGTCGACAAGAACGGGGTTCGCTTGAACCCGCGAAAGGCCGATCTACAGCAGTGGCGCGAGCATTTCGCCGAGACGTTGCGAGAGCAGGGCGTCGCAGCGAATGCCACGCCACGCAGGGCGCGAGGACAGGTCAGAAAGGCCGAGAAGCAAGAACTCATTCAGATGCAGCGGCGCGGCGTGGAGCCGGCCGTGAAAGCGGCGCAGAAGGCCGCTGTCGTCGCCGAAGTGCGCGGCGAGAAGCCAGTCCTAAATCCAGCACAACAACGCATCGAGGCGGCGCGAAAGGAAACTGTCCAGGCTTACGGCCAAGTGGCGAAAGCACTGGCGGCGGGCGATGCTGAAGACCGGGCGCTGGCCGTGGAGGTTGTGCAGTTTGTCCAGGCAATGCCGCCGCTGAAAACAGCCCATCAATTGGCCGTGGAGGCAGTGAGGGCACGGATCGCGGGCAAGGGCGGACAGGAGCGAGGTACCGAGGGACGAGAGCGAAGCGGCGAAGATCAAGATCAAGGCCGAAAGCGGTAGCCCGGCGCGGTTGGTCACTTGACCAGCGATACGACTGGCGTAGTATGCACATGCACATGCACAGGAGTACATATCATGGCAGCGACCGAACGAGTTGTGGTGTTGATGACCCCCGAGCAGAAACGCGATGTGACGCAACGAGCGTCCGCAGAGAGGCTTTCGCTGGGCGACTACATGCGCCGGCAAGCGCTGGGCGACGACGAGCTTCTAGCGGCGCTGGTGGAAGAGCTGGCGGCATCTACCGAGAAGGCGAGGATGGCGCTTGACCGAACTTTGGCGCGATTGGATGAATCGGAGCGGCGGATGCCCGAGATCGAGGCGGCGGCGCGTGAGCGGGCGCTGGCCGAATTTGCGGCGCTTGACCCGGAACTGTTCGGGCGGTTGCTTCAGCCGGAGCTTGCAGCATGACCACGATGGGCGACGTCCTCAAAGGCATTCGCGAAACGATCGTCCTGAATGATCGGGTCGAACAGCTCGCCAAGAAGGTCGACCAGTTGGAAGCTCGGGAGCGCGATCACGCCGAACGGTTGGTTCGTCTTGAAACATTCGTTGACTTTGTGCGTCCAGCTATCGCTCGCCGCGCTCTTCCACCAGGCGAGGGCTGACATGAAGATTCACGAGCGCAGGGATGAACCGGGGCGATTCGCCAAAGCCGTTTTCAGGCTGGACACAGCGGGCGGCGATTTTGCCTACATGAGCGTTTCACGCACGAACGCGCTCAACGAGGAACGTAGCGTGGTTGAGGTGGACGCGGCTAAGTTCGTGGCGATCTGCAGCGACGTGAGCAACAAGGCGCAGGCTTGGCGCGATGACTACAAGTTCGCCCACGCCGAGGCAGGTTTCAGCCACGGTTCGGCCAGTCCAGTTCCGCTTGCAGACGTCGAGTGCCAGGAGCGCACGTCCACGTCGCCCGTCTACGCAAAGCACCTGCTGGTGTTCCGTAAGCAGGTTGGCACCGAGGAAAGCACACGGGCCGACGCCTCACTCATCAACGGCATCACGCGCACGAAGTGGCTTCTGGCCAACGGCGTCAAATCCTTTCCGGTTGAGTGTTCCAATCGTGCTTCGGCGGAACTTCTCCGCAAATATGCGGGTGTACCAGGTAGCAAGGTGCAATCGGTCGACGAGTTGCTTCCGGAGATCCGGGAGCGGGGCGAGCCGATGAGGACGGTCGATACCGGGCGCGAGAAGAACGTCGCTCTCGCGCCGGCACGACCAGCACCAGGAGCAGTACGGGGATTGGTAGAGCAGGGCGACGGCCGGGCAGGGCCAGAACGGTAGAGCGGATCAAAAAAAACGCGGCCGAGGCCGCGTCTTTTTTGCGTCGGTGCCGCTTGCTTAGATCCCGCTGGACTTCCCGTACTTGTTGTTTACATCTCCACGGGTCTTGTCGTCGCTGCTCTTGCACTGGTCAAGGAACTTGCGGCGAGCCTTGAACGTCTTGCTCGGATCGAGGCTGCCGTGGCTGAACACCTGTTGCTCGAAATACTTCCGGATGTACTTGTCGCAGGAGGTCGGTGCCTTTCCGCTCATTGCAGCGCCGGCCAGGCAGAGGACGGCCCCACATGCGTCCTCGTTGCTGTTGTTCGTGCCACCGTTACCAGGTTGTGGCGGGTTTCGCTCGCAAGGATCTTCACCGCGGTTCACGCCGTTCGTCGGTGCCGGGTGCGCAATGTCGCCCGGATTCGGGCACTGGCGTGCAGCGAAGGCGGCGGTGCTGATGAAAGATCCTGCCACCAGCAGACTAAGCACGACTGTCTTGATTGTCATATCGCAATTCCCTGTCAGTTGAGAGACGCAGAAAACACTTCGATTTCCACACGCCGGTTCTGCGTCCGTCCGGCTGGTGTTGAGTTGTCGGCGGCGTAGTCCCCCGCTGACACGTAGTTCAGGTCGACCTTCTCGGGGGCGACCCCGTTGTGGATCAAAAACTGCCGGACTGCGCGGGCACGATGGAAGGCAACGAGTTCGTCGCCCACCGAGAACTGTTGACCGTCAGTGCGACCGCGAACCTCGATGCGCTTGGCGGTGCGGGCGAGCGGCACGAGGACGGCTCGAAGCGACGCCGGAACCTCAAAGGCAGCGCTGCCGTAGCCGAAGTGAACGGTGTACGTATGCGAGGCAAGGGCAGGGCGGGCCATCGGTGCGGGCGAAGACTGCAGCGGCCGTGTCGTGGCTGCCACGCCGGCCGTAGACGTGGGCGATGCGTGGGACTGCCCGTGCCACTCGGCAGACTCGGCGCGCAGCTTCAACAGTTCAGTGGTTTCCGCATCGTTGATCTGCGAGCGGTGCTTGCCGTTTACGGTCGGCGGTTTGGGCACGCTGGCACAGGCCGAAAGTGCAACACAGCAAAAAATCACAAGAGGCTTACGCACTGCGAATCTCCTTATCCGGTGGATGTTCGATAAATGACGGCTTGCGCCAAGATTATATATTTTGGCGTAGGTATAGCAAACGGCGACGATGGCAATTCGGGCGTGGCGACAGACTGCAGCTGGCCAGGCGCGATCGTTGTCACCAAGGAACGACTGGCGACAACCAGGTGCATCGAGCTGGCCCCGTCTGTCTCCAACCTAGGCGGTGGTGACAACCAGGCCGCGATCGCCGGCGAGATCCGTCACCAACAAAAAAGCCGGAGTGAACCTCCGGCCGTATGTAAAGGAAACTTTACATAATGTATATTATGCGAATAAAATCAATAGCTTACATTTTCCGCGATTTGCAGGTCGATTGCAACTAACCCCTAGCTTGGCAATCGTCTAACGCTCTCGGCCGGGCTGTTCTCTGGTAGCTGTTTTGTCGCGTTCCAGTCGGGACGTGATCTTGTTGAACACTTCGAGCATGGGCTGGAAATCAGGACGCCGCACGTAACCCGGCTCCTTGATGTTCGACTGCGGCATTGTTCGAGCCGATGCGTTGTTCCATTCCTGCCTCGACACCTTGCTGAAGTCCAGTTCGTAGCCGGCATCGCGGGCCAGCAGCTTCATCATCGTCTGCGTGGTACGGCCGTTCCCTTCAGGGAACGCGTGCATGTAATTCATCTTCGAGAAAATGGCCGTCATGCCCTTCACCACGTCGGCCTTATCGAGCCCCTTCAACCCGTTCATTGCCTTAACGTCGGCTGCGATGATTCGACCCGCATCTTCCAGGCGATCCACGTCGGCAAATCGCGACTTCCACGATTGTCCCGGCTCCGTCTTGCTGATGTTCACCGTTCGGATCTTTCCGGCCCAGCCGTAGAGATCCCCGAAGATATGGGCATGCACCTGTTGCATGTGCTTCAGGCCGAAGTCGCCCCGGATCGGACTGGCATCGAGCTGGGCGATTCGCTCGGCCGATACGCGGTATTCAGTCTGCAACATCTTGCCGGGATCGGTGATGCCCAGCTTGTTTTTGAACGTGCCGGTCTGCTGGTCGATGTACGGATTGTCCCCACTCATGCGCCCGGCTTCGCCTCGTCGCCGTTCACGGCCGCTATATGCGCCCTCACGGCCTCGTCGTGCGTCAGCTCGCCACGTATCACGCGCTCTTGAATCGCCAAGGCATCGTCCGTTGGCGTCCAACCTTCCAGGGCGACAATGCTGTTTGCTTGGTGGTACGCCTTGCGCAGCTTCTCTTGTGCGTTCATGGGCTGATTCCTGTCCAGTGGATTGAAGCGTCCTACAGAAGGGAGGCGTGGACAAGCCGCGTCTCTAGCTGTCGACTGATGGCGAGCTACCGAGTGCGCTCGGTGTTGTTCTTACCTTGCGGGCGATCACGGTCGGGTTGTTGGCCCTTCACGGGAGCTTGCTTGTCGTAGACCGGAATCGAAGGAATCGTCCCCGCCTTAGCGCGTTCCGCCAGCCGGGCCTCGATGGCAGCCTTCAGCTCCGCACGCTGGGCCGGGTCTTTAACCTTCGCGTCGATCACAGCCGCCGCGAGGGCTTCGACGACCTTCCTGTCCTGCTGCGAGCTGACCGCGCCCATGGTGCCTTGTTCGTTGTATTGGATCGACACCTGGTTGCCGGCTTTGAGCGTACGGGCGTTGGTGGCCAGCTTTGCCCGATCATGCGTCACCACCTGGTCGCCGACCTGTTGCGTCACGTCACCTGTTCGCCCGGAAGGCACGCTCAACAGCTCGCCTTCATAGAGCCTGCCCGCGCTAGCGCGTAGCGCTGGCTCCGTAAAAAATGCCTTGTGCCGTTCCTCGAACTGGCGCATGCCGGCCGCCACCGATTCCATGCCGTGGTCGCCGATGCCATGAATGGTTCTGGCTCCCGGAATCCATGCAAGTGTCGGCCGTAGAGGTGCTGGCTCGGGCAGCTGGGTGCGTTGTCCGATTGGCTTCGGAATGGGCAGCCACGTTTGCACCTGGTTGAGGATTTCACCGGCCACGATGTAGTTGCGAATCTGGCCCGCATCTGCAGCGACCTTGACCTTCTCCGGGTCGAGCCCTTCGCGCTTCAGCGTGTGGTTGTTCACTCCGGCCGGGTTGAACACCACGGCCTGCAGGCCCGTGGCAGCAGCGGCGGCCGTCGCCAGTCCGCCGCCCAGGGAATGACCCGTGAGAATGACCGCGGTCTTGTGGAAGGCCTTCGCCGCGTCCTTGGCCAGAGCGACCGCTTCCGCATACTGCTCGGTCTGCAAACCGGCTCCTTGAGCCAGGTTGGTTGTCCAATCCTTGAAGCTGGTCATGTCGGTGCCGGCGAATGCCAAGGCGTGCCGCTGATCGTCTTTGTAGATGCCCGCTTCAAAGCCCGAACGATCGTTCTTGAGGCGCGTTGGGTCAATGCCGATGGCCGTCACCTGATCGTCGGTAAGCCGCGACCAGCGACCTATGAGCGACTGGCTGGGATCGTAGACGGCAGCAGCCACGTGCACTAGCGATGGATCATCGCTGCGCGCCAGTGGCGAGCGAAGCGTGGTTTCTGTGCTGGCCGCACCGAAGTTGATCGTGCTGTCGCCGCCCTCGCGCTCGCGGCCATTGCTTCCAGGTGCGGCCGTGTTGTCGCTCATGAAACGCTCCTATGTTCTCGATGGCGTATCCCAAAATCGACAATGCCGGCACCTGATCGGTGCCGGCATCCGCATCGCTGAAACTTACCGAGTTCGTTCAGCGTTCCGTTCCACCTGCGGGCGATCACGGTCGACCTGTTTGGTTTTGGCCGGCGCATCCTTGTCGTACACAGGCACGGAGGGCACCTTACCCGCCTTGGCGCGCTCCGCCAGGCGCGTGTCGATGGCCGCCTTGATCTCGGCTCGCTGCGCCGGATCTTTCACCTTCGCATCGACCACGGCAGCGGCCACCGCTTCAACCACTTTCGTCTTGTCGCTCTTCTCCGCAGCTGGCGGCGTTCTGTCCGGGCCAGCTTTTTGCCGGGTGCGTTCAGGAACAGGCTCGATAGCATTGCGTTCGCCGCGTTCCTGTCGCTCCCGCAGTTCCTTCAGGTCTTGCTCCTTCGGCTCGAAGCCTTTGACCTTGATTCCCCGCAAGCTGGCTTCCATCCACACTTCCCGTTTGAAATCGACGTGCCCGCTCACGTTGATGGTCTTCCAGCCTTTGGCTTCCGCCATCGTCGCCATCGCGAAGGCAACGCGTTCGTCGTTGACCCCCGTGGTCAGCTTCGTCCCACGGTCGCGGAAGGCGACCTTCTCCGGTCGATCCTTGAACATGAAGGCGTTGCCAGCTGCCCGGTATTGCCGGTGGATACCGTCAAGCAGCTCGGCTTGCCGGTTCTTCTCACGTTCGGCGTCCCGTTGGGGCTTCACCTCAACCGGCTGGCCCGCGTGCATGGCCGTCCGGTTCGCGTTATCGCGTTCTTCTGCGGCTTCCTGCAGGTTCTCGATGTTGATGCGCTTGCCTTCAGCTCGGCCGGCTAGGCGGTCGACCTCGGCCCGCTCCGCCTCGACGCGCTCACGCTCCTGGCGATCACGGGCGCGATTCTCGGCGGTGCGGTCAGCAACGTCCTTCGGATCTATGTCGATCACACGCTCCTTGACCTCTTCCATGACGTTTTCTTCGCCTTCCAGCACCGGAGCAGATCGACCGGGAGCATCGGCTTCCTTGGCATCCCGATCCGGCCGCTCGATGCTCTTCAGGAACGTCTTTTCACTGTTGTACGCCCGTTGCAGCTGGTCATGCTGGAACGGGTTTTCGTGGTCATCCCTGTCGTGCTGCGCGAGGTTGCGGGCGGCGCTCATCGCGACCCGCTGATGCGGTTCCAGCATGCGGTTCAGATCGCGGGCAAGGGGATCGGTGCCACCGAACTCCTTTTCACGGCGGGCCATGCCCTGCTCGACCAGGCCGACCACGGCATCCCGGTCTTCCTTCGTCAACTTCTCGCCAGCGGCAGCCTTGTCGGCTAGCGCCCGGTCGACCCGTTCCAGTTTCTCCGACAGCAGCAGGGCGTCGTTTCCAATGATTTCTTTCATGGCGGCTGTTCCTTAGCGTTCGATGCCGCGATCTGCGGCTTTGGCGGGAGTCGACTTGGCGATCTTCTCTGCTTCCTTTGGTGCTTTGACCTGTTCCGTCGCCGCGCCCAGGTGCTTCAAGAATGCCTCGCGCTGCTTGGCGTTCTTGATGTTCTCGGCGGCGTACTTCGTCGCCTGTTCCATCAACTTCTCGGGCGTGATGCCGACCGGCTTTTCCGGCGCGCTGGCGGGCTGTTCGCGGCCGCTCGATGCGGCCTGCTGCTTTTCCAGGTTGAACGGATATGCCTTGCCCTTGTCGCCGTTGTAGAACACTTGCACGCCGGCATTGTTGAGGCGGTTGTTTTCCAGCCGCCACTTCAATTCGTTCCCCTGCATTTCAACGTCGGATTTGCGATGGACAATGGCCATCTTCCCTTCACGGCCCACCTGCTGCCCCACGAACTGTTCGTTCGTGAAGATCACCTTTCCCTTGTAGGTGCCGTTTTCTTTCGCGGGGTGCACTTCCGAACCTTCGCCCATTTTGTCGCGCATGAGCTTGCTCACGGCGGGCGGAATGTCTTCGTGCTTGATGAGGTATTCGCCCGGTTTCTTCGCGGGCGATGATGCCTTCTCGGTGGAATGCGAAGGCTGCGACTTGGCCTGCTCGGCCACTCGTTCTTGAGACATATTTGGCTCCAGTTTCTAGCTCAGCGTTAAGCGATTCACCCAGGAATCGCGCCTAAATGGATGCGTTATAACGGCATCCAAAAAATTAGCCTCAAACCGAATTCTTCTCGGCATGAAGCGGCCTGTCAAGCACACTTAAATCCAGTAGCGGCGCATCATCGTCGGGCGACGGCGGTGCATCGTCCGGTACATATTCGAAGGTCAAGTCGGGCTCTTCCATCCCATCCGTTGGATACTCGAAATCTTCAATGCCTGGCGGCGCAGGCTCTTCATCGACTTCGGCTACCGCCTCGATCTGGTTCGGCCCTTCCTGCTCGATGCTGTCCTCTTCGTCCGCGAGCGATGCCGGGTCGAAGGGTTCGCCGCTTGCGGCTTCCAGATCGGCCAGCTCGTCATCGGAGGGCGACTCGCTTGAGCCGTCCTCATCCACGTCGCCCAGGGCATCGCTGCCGGCGTCGATCTGGCTGAAGAAGTCGTCGACGAACGCCGCCACCTCTTCCGGGGCCAGCTTTGCCGTATCCGGCACCTGGAGCTTCGACGTGTCGATAGCGAGCTTGCCCAGGTCGATCCCTTTCGCAACGTCCTTCACCGTCAGCGGCCGGATGCAAACCTGCAGGCGGGCGCGATACGTCTCCATGTCCAGCATCGCCACTTCAGGGGCCGGCAAGAGACGAGGCTTGAACACCGGATCTTCAAAGTATTTGATTTTCTCGCAGAGAATCGGCTTCGTGTTCTCGATGATGATGATTTCCTTCCACTGGCCAATTTCCTTGATCTCCTGCGGGAGCAAGAGGGCGCGGCGCTGATCGGAAAGCGACTGACCTTCGCCAGATCGGCCGGCTTGGCGGGACGTGCTTTTCGCTTTGACCGTTTCGTAGCCAAGCATTTCCGAATACTCGTTCGCGTCTTTCTGGTCGCGAGGCGCGTAGAGCACTTGGCAAGCGTGGTTCGTGATGAGCGTCCTTGCACCTTGCCGGCCATAACCGGCCGGCGCATCGTCTTCCACCTGTGAAGGCGTCTGGATGATCGTCAGCAAGCGCATGTTGTAACCGGCCATGTAGGACACCGCCTTGGCGATGATCCCTACCCGGCCGATAGACGTAAATTCGTCCATAAGCAGCAGGCATTGATACTTCAGTGCCGGATTGTCTTGTGGGAGTTCCTTGGTATTGAGGTTGATGAGCTGCGAGAAAAGCAGGTTCACCAGGCGGCCCGCTTCGGCCAGGTGATCCGGCGTGATACCGACGTAGATCGACATGCGCTGTTTGCGTACTTCCCGCAAGTCGAAATCGTTGGTCGATGTGGCGGCATCGACAATCGGATTTGCCCAAATGCCGAGCGGCGCGTTGAACGACGCCAAGATGCTGGAAAGCGTGTTGTCCGAGGTGCTGGTGAAGCGATTGATTGCGTCGACACACTCTGGTGACAGCGGTTTCGGCCCCTTCCCGTCCCAAACCTTCTCGCCGATCACCTCGCCTTCTTCGTCGACCTCGTGATTCCGTGCCTTGATGATTCCCTGCAGGTAATCCTTGACAGGCTGGCCCTTGCCCGACGATTGCCGCAACATTTCGCCAACCGTCCGGGGCAAGTCCGGCGTCTCGCACAGATAGAGCCCGAGGCCGACAAACAAATTGCGTGCCTGATCGTCAAAGAACGAATCGCGGCCACCCGATGGAAAGAAGACCTCGCCGATAGCAATCAGGTCGCCCACGCGGAACTCACC
Organism: Rhodanobacter humi; assembly: GCF_041107455.1. NCBI lineage: Bacteria > Pseudomonadati > Pseudomonadota > Gammaproteobacteria > Lysobacterales > Rhodanobacteraceae > Rhodanobacter > Rhodanobacter sp. FW106-PBR-R2A-3-15. The sequence continues at coordinate 28,860 of NZ_JBGBPY010000002.1, read as the reverse complement.
ATCACGCACGTAACCCAACGGGTTGTAGCGCGCCGTGCGGAAGTCTTCGGCAAACGGGTTGAACAAGTACACCTTCTGGCCATGCTTGGCTCGGAAGCCGGCAGTCAGGTTGTAGTTCTCCTGCTTAATGTCCAGCACCACGACGGAATCAGGGTAATTGAGCAGGTTCGGAATGATGACGCCGACGCCTTTGCCGCTTCGGGTCGGCGCAGCAAGCAGAACGAATTGCTGACCACCGAACATGAGGAACCGGCCACGCCATTTGCCGACGATCACGCCTTTCGTACCGAGCAATCCCGACTGCTGAATCTCGTCAGGGCGGGCAAAGCGGGCGTCGCCGTGCAGCGAGCGATGCTTCTGCACGGCCAAGGCGTAAAGCACCAGGGGAGTGCCGTAGGCCAGCACCGCCGCGATGATCGCCGCCACGTTCAAATGTTTCTGATACGCCGGATCGGTGTGGTAGTAGAACCAGTATTGATAGAAGGTTCCGAAGGTCGCCTTCATCGGGTTCGTCTTGCTCAGCAGCAAGAACAACCCGCCCGCCAGGTAGACGGCTGCCACGGACGCCAACGCGAACACCAGTAGCCACAGAAACACTTTGATCCAAACAGGAACCTTCATCGCCCTTCCCTCTTCATCCGTTCAATTCGTGGTGACAGATCCACGCCGCCGGCGAGATCCACTTGTCACCATCATGCTTGCGGTGGCTGGAACCGCTCATTGGCGATGGCCGCTTCCAGCTGCGCGAGTTCTTCCGGCGTCGGTGGCGGATACGAACCATCGGCGTCGATGTCGTCAGGCATGACGAAAACCGCTTCAAGCACTTCGTTGTAGAAATCGCCCACCAGTGCTTGAACTTCGGTGTCGGTGGCATCGGGTTCGGGCGACCCTTCGGGAGCCGGGGGAAGCCGCTCCTTCAGTTCTTCCACCAACCCTTTGATGAGCTGCAGGCAGTCCCGGTTCTGTTCGGAGAATCGCTTCAGAAGCCACAAGCAGGCGAGGATGCACAACACCAACGCCAGGAACGCAAATACCAGTAGAAACTTCATGTCAGGCATCCTCAGAAAGTGATGGCGACACCGACCGCACCTGGCCAGCTGCAGTCTGTCGCCAAAGACGAAAAGGAAACACGGAGATTTTGGTGGTGACAGATCCGGCGCGATCGAGCGCGCCAGGTGTCACCAATGAGGGAAGCAGGGTCAAGGGCGAAACCGGAAGCCGCAGCGCCGAAGGCGACCGGGTGAGGATTACGGCGTAGCGAAGCCTTGATGCTGCTGGACGACCCCACCCTTCTCGCAGGGATGCAGGGCGCTCTACCCCCTGCATCCCTGCCGCCCGGCGAGGGCAAAGGCTGTTCACCGGAGGCTCCCGGTCAAATCGGACGCGCTGGGCACGCCTCGCGTGGCAAGGGCCATGTCGTGGCGAAAGCTCTGCGTCGTCTCCCGGTAGCGCTGGTACACGAGCTGCTGCAGTGGCGTAAGCTGAACCGCGAAGGCGTCACAAAAGATGAAAAAGTCTTCCAGGTAATCGAAGATTTCCTGTACCGCAGCAGCACTTTGAGCGCGGCTGGGTGAATCGTGCTTGGGCTGTACCGTTGCGTTCGTCATAGCGTCCTCGATGACTGTCACGGTGCCGGCGTGGCCGGCCTCAAAGCGAAAACAGGGGCTTCCATGCCCCTGTGGTCGCGTACCCCCTGCCCTGTCCATGCCACCGTCCTACCGTGGCAGCTGCAGCGCGCTTAGGCGGCCTTCCAGCTCGCCCACGCGGCTTTGAAGCTGCATGACGGTTTGCATGAGAAAGTCGGTATTCACGCCGGTCTTTTCGCGCTTGGTCATCGGATCGAACCAGAGCCCGGTGATGTGCCGGCCGTCGAAGCCGCTGGTGTCGTTGTGGACGTGGATCACCACGTCGACGACCAAGTACAACAGACGGCGGATAACCTCGTAAGGCAGCGTTCGGCCCTGCCGGTTTTGCAGCACCATAAGCGCCAGGCGCTCGAAAGTGAGTTCGGCCGAACCGGCATGGCAGCTGGTGATGCTGCCACCATGCCCCGAGGCGCAGACGTTGATGAAATCGAACGTCTCGCCACCGCGAAGCTCGGCGAGCAAGATGCGGTTAGGCTTCATGCGCAGGCAGCTCTTCAGAAGCGACGCCGCGGTTACGGGCGCGTTCTCTTCTTCCTTCGCTTCGCTTGGATAGAACAGGTGGACGTGGTTGGGATGGTTCGGCAGGAACAGTTCGGGCACGTCCTCGATGGTGATGATGCGCTGCGCTTTGGGAATCTCCTGCATGAGTCCCTTCATGAAGGTGGTCTTGCCGCTGCCGGTTTCACCGGCAACGACGATCACCTTTTCCAGCTCAACGGCGCGTTTCAGGAAGCCCATGTAGTTGCCGGCTTCCTTCAGCTGCAGCAGCTCGCGTTCCTGGACCGTCAGCGCGTCAGTCAACGGCTTGATGTGCGCGAAAAACCCCTGCTGGTCATAGTCGGCGAGCGTGCGGATCTGATGCGACGGCTTGCGAATCGTGACCGATACCGTTCCCTGTTCACACGCCGGGGCGCGGACGATCTGCACTCGCTCGCCACCCGGCATGATCGCCGAGAGAACCGGCGTCGTGTCCTGAATGTCGTTCGAGGCGTATCGGGCGATAGCCGTCGCCAGAGACGACAGTAGTTCCAACGTCAGGTCGGGAACCTCGTGCCGCGTCCACACGCTGTTCGCTTCGGTGAACACTTCTCCGGGTCGGTTGATGCAGATTTCGGTGATTTCCCGATCCTGCATGAAGTGCCGAAGCGGACTCAGGAGCCAGTTGACCGAAGTCTTCCGGTCAACGCCCTGATGGTCAGTTGCTGCGGAGTTCATACACGCTCCGGAAATCCAGGTCGCGGGCAACGTAGATGCCCACGCGCTCACCCTGATTTTTAATCAGGGTCGGCGGAATGTTGATCGTGTTCTTCAGGGCTTCGGCGGCCATCTGGTCGCTCGCGCTCGACGTATTGCCGAACTGGATGGTCTGCCCGCTTTGCTGGTTCGCAACGAGGGCGGCCGTCGTGTCCTGAATCAGCGACAGCAAGATGGCTCCGCCGAAGCGCTTCCAGAAGTGGTTGTTCACGTAGCCGGGAACACCGCCGCCGCCCAACGCATCCGTACCAGGGGAATCGAAGCTGACCACGACACCGTTCGGCGTCTTGACTCGATCCCATAGGACGAAGATGCGGGCCATGCCCTGCCGCATGTTCGACTGGTATTCGCCGGTCACGACCGATCCACGATCAATGAGCAACACCCTACCGTTGTCGCTGTAGATCGGCTGCGTCACGACGCAGCTGGTCATCCCCGGCACGGTGGTGTCCAGCTTGGTCTGCAGGGCGCAGTCAATCATCGTGCCCTTCGTGAGCAGGTAGTCCCGATCCGACAGCACGCTTGCCGAACGGGGTTCGGCCGTCGTCGGCTTCAGCAGCTCGCTCAGTGCGCCAGTAGCGCCGCCGCCGCTGCCCAGCAGCGAAGGGATGGCAGGGCTTGCGGGCGCAGCAGCAGGGCTTCCAGAGCCGTTCTGCGTGCCACTTCCCACCATCATCAAGGCCGACCCGGACTTATCCAGCGTCGCCGGTGGCCTACCCGTTCCGTTTGTGCCGCCACTCGATGCGCCGAGCTGCGGTGGCCGCTCCGGGGCGTTCGGCGCCGGCACAACCGCCACAGGAGCGGCGGCACCGGAAACGGGCTGTTCTGGCATGGGCGGCGGCGGCATGCCGAACGACTTCGGTGTGCTGGGTGCAGCCAGTTCCTTGTTCGTCGCCGATGCCGCCTCTTGGGCCTCGCGCTGATGTTTGACGAACGTCCGGTAAAGCAGAGCTGCCGTGATGAAAAGAATCACCACGACCATGATGAAGGCGAAAGCCTTCTTCGGCGAACCCCGCTTCTCGGCGTTGACGCTGGGCATGCCACGCTCGCCTTCGAGTTCGTCCGCAGTGACGTTGTTTTCCTTGCTCATTGCTCAGCTCCTGTGTCCTGACCCCTGATGACGCGAGTCACGCCTTTGATCGTGGTTCCAGTCGTTGCCGGCTTGCCGTAAGGGTCGAAGGCGTCGTTAAACACGCCGACGACTTCATTGCCCAGGCGCAGCACCAGTTCACGCGCCACGCGATGCACGACCAGGACGTCCGGATGCGCCGGGTCTATATGGCTGTTGACGATGCTCTCCGAGCCATCGTCCGCCGCCACAAACGCGGCCGGAAAGTCCCGGTTGCCAGGGAATCGCAGATAGGTGAATCGGCCGTCGTCGTAGGCCATCGTGGGCGCGATGCTCTCGGACTTTTTGCCGACCTGCATCGAATACTTCCAGTTTGCCGGCACCGGCTTGCTGGCGGTATCGAGCTTTGCTTGCGTCGCGGCCTTGGCCGCTGCCAGCTTCGCCGCCGCGGCTTCGTCGCCGGGATAGCGGAACGTGATGCGGAAAGCGACCTTCGGGTTGTAAACGAGCTTGCCGGAAGCGGGAGCGGTATGCAGCACGAGCAGGAAGGAATAGACGTGCCGGTTCGTGGTCACCATGAGGTTCGTGTTCCACTTGCCGGCAGTCGGCTCCGCGATGGTGTTGTCCGACAGCTTCACCGACTGCGGCTTGAGGTAGACGCTGTTCGCGCTGGTGCTGGCCTGCCAGCCCTGCGAGAACCCGGAACTCATGTCCTGCACTACCTCACCGGGCGCGAACACGATCTGCGTTGCTATGCCGGGATAGCTGTTCACTTCCACCACGTCATCTTGGTTGTAATTGACGTACTGGATGCGCGTGTCGTAGGCCGTACCCTTCGGTTGATCCATCGCGAAAGCGGGCACGGTGGCCACCAACAGGGCCAGAAGGATAGCTAGGCGGCTCATTGCGCACCCCCGTTAAACACTTCCGAATCCACGCGATAGCTGGTGACGACAAACCCTGTCGGGTTGTCCCAGGTCTGCGCCTCTTTCAGGCGGGAGATTTGCCGGTATTCGTAGGCGACGGTGGCGACCCAATGCGAGGTCTGACCGTCGCCGTCGTCGTCCACTCGCTTGATGTTCTTCGTGAACCGGATCGTCGCGCTTTGGTGCCCGCTAAGCACCACGCTGATGATGTTGACGTTGACCCGGACAGAGGCGCCGTACTTCTTCTGCACCGCGTCCTTGCCCTCGAACATGTTGGCGAAATCCTTGCCTACGCTAGGCGAGGACATGAGCATCGTCTTGTTGTAATTCGGCGTCAGCGTGAACCAGTCATACGTCTCCCGGCTGCGCAGGTAGTCGACGACGTTGGCCTTCTGCAGGGCTTCGGTGAACTCCACCTTCCGGGTATCAAGGACATTCACAATGTCCGTGGCCCCGGTAACGCTGTCGACCCGAACCAGATACGGCACGGTTTCCTTGAGCGGGATCAGCATGACGAACCCCGCAACCAGCAGGCCCGTGATGACCACCGAGGTCAACGCCACTTGCCAAGCGCGACGCTCCGACTTCTCGATTTGCCGGATACGCGACGCTTCCCAATTCATGGCTCCCGCGAATACATCCTTTTCGCTCGCAGGGTTCGCATCCTGCGGCTTTTTGTTCGACTTCATGGTCAATCCCCTTGCTTGTGAAAGTGGGTGGCGGGTGTGGCGGTGCTGGTCGCGGGTGCAGGTGCGTTGATCGGCACTCGCGGGCCGCGTGGCATCGGCACGCGAGGCGGCGCATGGCTGCACGCGGTAAGGCTCAAGAGCAGAAGAATCACGGCGGAACGCTTCATTGGAAAATCCCGTTTTTGGCACGACCAAAATATAGCATCTTGGAAACCAAAATATACAATCTTGGTCAAGCATCGGCACAAAAAAAGCCGCCACGACCCGAGGATCGAGGCGGCTTCTGTCTTACGACCTGGACACCTTACCGCCGCGCTTCGGTGCCCAATTGCGGCCTAGGTTTTCCCGTAGCGCCTGCCGGTACGCTGGGTTCAGGACGGTATTGCCGGCCGCCAGGTGATCCAGTCGCGTGCCGCTGGCCATCATTCCCGACTGCAGATCCCGGCGAGTGCTGACCGGGTTGACCAGGTTGCCGACACCCTTGGTCATCCGGGTGCCTGCAGCAACCGGCGACGCAAGGTGCCGAAGACCCATTGCAGCCATCGACATGCCACCGGCCAGCGCCGATGCCTTGGCGGGTACCTGCAGGATGATCCAGCAGAAGACGCCGGTCAGCGCCCCGATCTGAAGCGCCGCAAACATGGGGTTCTGATCGCCGGGGTTGCCGAAATCCGCGCCCGCAATGAAGGTGTTGAAAGCCACCATCGCGAACGACATGACGATGGAAATGAATACCACCGTCAGGACGTAATTCAGGCATTGCCCGAACCAGGTATCGAAGAAGCGAGCTGTCATCGGCCAGAGCAGGCACATGATGAAGAGCGGGCCGATGGCGAGCATGATCGCAAGCCCAAACTGCGCCATGATGACCACGGCACCGCCAAGCAACAGCATGACCACGACACCAATCGCGATCACAAGTCCCGCGATCATCCAGGCAAGGCACGTTCCCATGTGACGCCAGCCCGCGGCATCGGAATTCTGGAACGCCGCGCCGACCAGATCCATGCCCTTGTTGAACGAATCATCCAGTGTCTTGTAAATCGTCTGCGGATCGGAGGTGACCGACCCGGATGTATCCATCGCTTGCGCAAGGCCGCTCTGCAGGCCGTGGAAGCCGCCCATTACCCACGTCGTATAGGTATCGACGTTCAGCGCGAAGGCGGCCACCACAATCGTTTTTAGGCACGTCTTGAGGAACGTGTAAAACGATTCCTGCACCGCTCCGGTCGAGATCATGTAGCCCATGAGGGTGAAGTACAGGCCCATGCCCGCAATAGCCGTCAGTTTCAGGGCATAGATAAGCTGCGCCGCTGCCGGCGACACAAACGCATCCGTTGCGTTTTGTACCGTCTCGCCGATGAATTGGAAAATCACCATAGGGTCTGCCATGACCTACTCCTTCGTCGGCTTCGGCTTCTGGCCGAACGTGGGAGCCTTCACGCCGCTGATGCCGCCCTTCGACGACCACACCAGGGCATTAGCGGCATCGGTGGCGTTGACGCAGTTCGGGGTGTTCTCCAGTTCCCCCGGATTGGCCTTGCAGCGATCGACCATCGCCTTGCGCTCCACGTCGTGCGCCTTGTACCAGTCCACGGTCTGGACGGGCTCTTTCGGCCCGCACGCTGACAAGCCCACCACTACGGCCATAACCAACAGCACTCGGTTCGTGTTCTTCATCACTCGTTCCTTCCAAAATCGGGTTATGGCCGTAGCCGGTGGACTCAATTGCCAAACGTCGGGGCAGTTGCCTTGATGCCGCCACGCGCCGCCCAGGTACGCGCATTGATTTCGTTCTCGCGCTGCTCCTGAATCTTGTCCTGCGCATCGGCCACCATCTGGTACAGCTGCAACTTGGTTTGCTCGTTGTTGATAGCGGCCTGTTCGGTCGCGATGCGCCCTTGCAGCTCCGCAATGGCTTTCGGATCGTCCGTCGAGTTGATCTGCTTGCTCAGCTGTTCGATTTGGTCAAGGCGGCTGGTGGCCGTGTCGTAGGCGTCCATTGCCATGCCCTGGTCGATGGCCGGCTTCGTCGCCTGCTGCTCGCAAACGCTCCGCTGGTCGCTGATCTGGATCGACGCGCAGGCGTCGTAGATGTGGTTCTGTTCGTAGATCGACTGCGCGCTTCCCGTGAGGCCGGCATAGCCCCCGGTCTTCACCTTGTCGTAGACCTGTTGCCAATCTGCCGGGAGGTACTGGCGGTACTTCGGATCGTTGAAAATGTCGCCTAGGTTCCGGCTGCCGGTCAGCGCCTTGTACTGCTGAATCTGCTGCTGAACCTGCATCTTCAGTTGCTCAACTTGCGCAATGTACTGCGCGATGTTGGCTGCTTGGTTCATTGCGTCTTGCGTGATGTTGGCCACGTCGGTGACCGGGATTTGAGCAAATGCACCGGCCGAAAAGCCGACTGCCAGCGCGACGAACGACGATAGAGCTACCCTTTTCATATGCGAACTCCTTCTGCGCTTCAGGACTTGGAATTGGCGCGTCGAGCCTTGCGCCGTTCGTGGAACACGGGAACCCAGCGATCCGGGTCTTCCCCGACTTCGCTAAGAATCTGGTCGAGCATTTCAATGTTGTCGCTACTGCCGGAAAGGATCGAAAGCTCATCGTCGAAATCGACGATCACCTTCCCGTCTTCATCGCGAGTCGGGGACAGGTCGAGGTGTGCCAGGGCGGAATTGTGGCCCTGCTTTACGAGGAACATGCGGCTTTCCTCGCCGAGGCTTTTGATAATCTCAAATTCCGCTTCCGTCACCTTGAAGCCTTCGGTGTATTCGTGGAAATCCGCCTTCGGATTTGGAAGGTAGATTTCCGTAGCCACCTGCTGCACCAACTGCGCCGCAATCGGCGACTTGAGCAAGCTGCTGGGCATCTGCGTGGCGAACACGCCAAGGCCGTTCTGCTTACGGATAGTCAACTGCTTGTTGCCCGCGAACTCCGAGAAGGCCGGATCGTCGACCCACTTCCAAGCCTCATCCATGAAGTAGATGAAGCGGCGGCCGTCGATCACCGTTTCCATGCGATGCAGCAGGTACATGGAAATCGGCGTGCGGACGTCAGCATTGTCCAGGAAGTCGGTACCGTCGAATCCGTAGCTGGTGTGCGTAGTGAAGTCGATCTTGTCCTCCACGTTGTCCAGCACCCACCAGAGCGCCCCACGCTTCCCGTAACCATCGTCGACGCACCACTTCGCCAGCCGGCGCACCACGCTGTTCTCGCGCTCTTCCTTGCTTGTGCCTTCGGTGATGTTCTGCAGAACGATGGACAGCCGGCGCAGGGACTTCGGCATCGCCATCACCGTCTTTACCGCTTCAGAGATCCGCTGATCGTCGACCGCGCTGATGCGGCTGCCGTCACGCGTAACGAGGAACTTCACCAGTTCCTCAAGAAAGCCAAGGTTCTCCGGCGTTGACTCCATCTGGAACGGATTGAAGCCGGTAGGCTCGCCATTCTTGATAGCCAGGTACTTGCCACCAATGGCCCTCACGGCAAGCTCCGCGCCGCGATCCTTGTCGAAGAACACGTCCGTGTAGCCCTTCGGAGCCTTGTATTTGAACTTCTGCGCTTGGCAGAGCAGGAAGTTCATCAACACCGTCTTGCCAGCACCGGACTGGCCGATGATCCGCGTGTTACCCAGCAGCTTCTTGTCGAAGGCGTCTTCGTCGCCCTTCGCATAGTGGAAATTCATGTAGAGCGGCTGGCCGGACGGCGTTTTCAGCAGCGACACCGCCTGCCCCCACGGATTTCCGTCGCGCTTGCCGCTTAGGAAGTTATGGAAGCTCGATAGCCCAGCGAAGTTCTTGCTGGTAATCAGCGGAACGCGCGGGCGATAGAACCAGTTGCACGGCAGCTGCGCCCAAAAGGCGGCTTCCGTGGCGATGTTGACCAGTGCGGGCGTAAAGCCCCGCTCCGAGCAGATCGCCATCGCCGAGGTGATGTTCTCGCGAACTTCATCCACCGTGTCACCGAACACCAGCAGGGTGAAGTGGTACTCACCCATGACGAACTCGCCCTGGATCAACTGATCGACCGCGACAGAAATTTCCATCATCTGCTGCGCCGAACCGTCTTCAGTGTTCTGCAGCTGTTTTTGCTGCTTTTCGAGCGCCTTTTGGGCGTCGACCTTGCTCTTGAAACTGAAGGATTGTGTCAGGACGTACTCGTAGTCCTGATACATCAAGTCGTTGAGGAACCCCGGCTCCGTGCCCGCCGTGTAGTCCAGAAAGTCCATGCCTTGCGCGTAACGGCTGCGCACTGGCGTGCGCAGCTCGATGGTTTCGGTACCGGCGAAAATCTGTGCGTTGCCCAGGTATTCATCGAGCGGTACGCGTGGCAGGCGAACCTTCTGCCACTGACCAGTCAGCAGGAAATGCAGGAACGTCAGCATTTCCGAGCAGGTGCCGGCTTTCGGATCGTCGTAGCACGTCAGCTCGTTCAGATCGTATTTGCGCATCTGCGCCTCGACCTGAAATGCCAGGTCATCGAGCTTCCGTAGCGCCACGCGCTGATCCTGAAGGATCTGATCGAGCGACCGGCGAGAAGCCTTCACCAGCGACCGCTCCGCCCGCGAAGGGGCGGGCCGGTACACCAGCGTCAAATACAGCTCGTTGGCCATCATGCGGTAGCCGGCCAGCGAGTCGTAATACTTGTCATCGAGCCCCTTGCAAAACGCGTTCTCGAACGCCGCGACCAGGCGATCCGATGTTTTCCGGCGCACCTGATGCGTCCAGATGGCAACGTGGTCGCCATCCTTTCCGATGCTTCGCAGCATCGTGTTCAGGCCATCCATGCGCAGCTGCACGTCGGCCGGATCGGCGCTTTCGTGCGTGACCCCGCCCACCTTCCAGATACGCATGAAATCACCATCCTTGGTGATGATCGTATTCGGCGACACATGCGCCGAAAACGGGATAAAGGGCGCGGACGCCCTTTCCCCGTTCACTTGGTTGAAATACTTCGGCAGTGCAGACATGCGGCTATCCCTTTCTCTTTTGGAAGGCGATGGGGCTGTAGGTGCTGGCTTTCCAGAACAAGCCGTTGCGGTTGCGGTGCGGGAGGAACCGGCACCACAACCGCAACGCATGCAGTCGGAACTTGTTGGGGTCAGCTTTTGCGAACACCTTCATCGCGATCACGATGGGAATGAGCGCTAGGGCCAACAGGAAATTGACCCAAATCGCGAGCAGGATCACGGGAAGGGCGACGAGAACCAGCGGCGTCAGAGGGACACCGAACACCATCGCCGGCCGAGTGCATCCCTTAAACAGCGGGTCTCGTCGGATCATCGCGATTGCTCCCTTAGCTCAACAGGTAGCCAGCGAGCGCGGAAGCGCCGCCGATCAGCAAGCCACCGGCCACGATCTTGATGATCTCGCCGAGCTGGGCATGGGCGAAGAGGAACTTGTAGCCCGCCCAGATGATCGCGATGGTCACCACCGTGATGCTGACACCCGTCAGGATGGATTGGATGTTCTGGGCGAAGGTATTCACCTTGTCCAAGCCGCCTTGTGCGAACGCCGGTTCGACGACGCACAGGCACAGCAGCGCGAACATCACCAGGGTAGAGACGCCATGCTTCTTCACAGTTTCCATTTGTTGCTCCTATTCGGTTCTAAGAGTGAGAGACGAACACCCGTTCGCCTGTAGCTTCCAGTCAGTCAATCCGCATCGCGATCCCCCTTGTTCAAACGGTTCCGGATGCCCCTGCATCGTATACCAAAATATAGTATTTTGGTAGATGCGGAACTAGCCCCGTTTCCCCTTTTTAGCCGCCTTTACAGGCCGCCCCCCTTTGTCGTCCATGAAGGTCTTGCACCCTGTATTCGTACAGAACCAGCCGAACGCCTTCAGAGGCTTCCCGGTGGCCTTGTCCTTCTTTTGGTAGCGGCGAAGCTCCGACTTGCACGCCGGGCACGATTGACTCTTGACGGGCTTTCCGCCCGCATCGTCGCAGTACGTTTTGCACCCTTCCGTGGTGCAGAACCAGCCGAACGCATTCACCGGGTTCCCGGTCACCTTGTCTTTCTTCTGGTAGCGCCGCAGCTCACCTTGGCACTTGTCGCAGAGATGCACGGTCTTTTCGACAGGCTTGCCGTTGTCGTCGTCCATGAACGTCTTGCACTCGTCATTCGTGCAGAACCAGCCGAACGCCTTCATTGGCTTCCCTGCCGCGTCCTTGCGTTGATAGCGGCGTAGCGCCGCGCTGCACTCCGGGCACGCGTATTCCTTGCGGGCCACCGGCTCCCCGTCTGCATCGTCCATGAAGGTATTGCAGCCATCCTTGTACGCCGTGCAATACCAGTAGTTGCGGCCGTCCTTGGATGCGCGGCGAAGTGGTTTGCCGCACTTAGGACAAGGGTGGCGCGGAGCGAGCGCACCGCTCGCCGCAACGCCCGCCATTTCGCGCTGAAGCTGGCCGTAGGCTTCGCCCACGACCGCGGTATAAGTGCGCCTGCCTTCGGCGATCTGGTCAAGATCCTCTTCCAGGCCTTTCGTAAAGGGCAGCTCGATGAAACCGAACTGTCCTTTGACCAGGGTATCGACCAGTTCGCCGCCGATCTTCGTCGGCGACAGGAAGCGTTTCGCTTCCGCCAGGTACCCCTTCGCCATGACATTGCCCATGATCGCCGGGTACGTCGCCGGGCGGCCGATGCCGCACGCTTCGAGCTTTTTAATCAAGCTCGCTTTCGTGTAACGCGTTGGCGGCTTTGTCCGTTTCTTCAGCAGTTGGCCACCGTCAGCTTGCTTCGCGCTGCCGGCGTCCAGCTTCGGAACCTTGCCGCCGCCTGCTGCAACATCGTCGTCGTCGTCGTTGCCGGCGTCCGGATCTTCAGCAGCGTCGATGGCCGTCAATACACGCCATCCCTGATCCACCATGACCCGGCCCTTCGCCCGGAAGTCAAAGGTTTCGCTACCGCTCTGCGCCTGCAGGTCGACCGTGTTCACCGAATAGCGGGCGTCCGCCAGTTGGGACGCCATTGAGCGTAGCCAGATCAAGCGGTAAAGCGCTTGTTCGTCTGCCGTCTCGCCCGCTTCAACCGCTTCGATATGAGTCGGGCGAATGGCCTCATGCGCCTCTTGCGCGTCGCCCTTGGCCTTGAACCGGCGCGGCGACGCCGGCAGCGCCCAGCCTTTGGCTTGGCCGTAGGCGCGCAGCTCCGCAATAGCTTCCTCGCTGAAGTTCACGCTATCCGTGCGGATGTACGTGATGACACCCTGCTCGAACAGCTTTTGCGCGAGCTTCGCCGTCGCTTCCGGGTCGAACTTCAAGGTTACGCTCGCCGCCTGCAGCAGCAATGCCGTTGAGAACGGCGACGGTGGCGCTTCTGCCTGCGCTGTCGTCTCGCTCGCCACCACCCTGAAATCGCGACAAGCTGCCGCCCGGGCGGCCAATGCCTCATCGAGCAGGTACTTCTGATCGGCTTCCAGAAACGGCTTAGTGTTCCAGTCCGCCGTCCATGCGCCGCCGTCGAAGCTCACTCGCGCACCGAAGTGGTTCGTCTCGCAGAAGGCCTGAATCTCGCGTTCGCGATCCACCACCAACCGAACGGCGGGGCTCTGCACCCGCCCAGCAGATACAGGCATCCCTAGCTGATCGGACAGCAGAGGCGACACCATGTAGCCAACAATCCGATCCAGTGCCCGACGTGCTTCCTGCGCGTGGACAAGTTGCATGTCGATCCGGCGCGGGCTCGCCACGGCCTTACGGACGCCTTCAGCCGTGATTTCATTGAACGTCACCCGTTGATACTCCGACTCCTGCAGGTCGAGAGCGTCTTTCAGGTGCCACGCGATAGCTTCCCCTTCGCGATCCGGGTCGGTCGCCAGATACACCGTGTCGGCCTGCCGCGCTTTCTGCGCGATCCTGCCGACGCGGGCCTCACCGCCCGGAAAGAACCGCCCTGGTGATCCGGGAATTGGTGCAGGCGGAATGAACTCGTACTGCAGCTCGTAGCCTTCGCCCTCGATGCCCAGCTCACGCTTAGGCAAGTCGCGGACGTGGCCAGCGCTCGCTTCAACCTGCCAGCCATCACCGAGGATGCTGGCGATCTTCTTCACCTTGTTAGGGCTTTCCACCACCATCAACTTCATCGCGTACCCCTCAATAAACCCGGACGTGCCGGACGTTAGCGTCCGTCGGATTGATTGCCGTCGTGGCATCGTTGACTGGTGTCGCCGGAGCCTTGTCGACGGCCGGCTCTGGAGCCGGTGGGGCTGCTCGATGAAAAAGCACGGGCGCGTGATCGGGCGGCTCAGCGTCGAGCGCTGCGCTGTCTTCGGGCTTGCTGGTGGTATCCATCATCACCGACGAATGATCGGCCGGAGGTAACGGCGGCTTCGCCGGCTTGGGCGCGCTCTGCGCCGAACCTGAAACTGCCGGAACGACAGGGATCGGCTGCGCCGTCCCCGTCGCTTGAGCCAGCACCTTCGCCACGTAGCTTGGCTGACCCGCCTTGTCAGGCCGGAAGCCTCGCGTGAAGTTCCCCGAGTAGTAGCAGCTGAAAGCCGCCTGCAGAGCGGCCTGCTGATCCGGAAACCGGACTTGGGCGCGTTGGTAGCAGTCTTTCAGGATCTGCGCGCCGAGGTTGAGATTCTTGCAGGCGTCGAATGCTTGCGCGTAGCTGACACCGTTCTTGTCTAGGTTCTTTTTATTGACCTGGGCGATTCCGACCGAGAAGTTCCAGCCGCCTTGTTCCAAGGCTTCGGCCGTTGCCACGGCCTCATCCAGGTTGCGCGGCTGGCGAACCAGATGGCCATCGACCACGCCGATGGCGTAGGGGTTCCTTCCCGATTCCACGCTCACCACGGCGGCGAGCGTTCTGTGATCCACAAGAGGGGCGCATTGCTGCGCAAGCATGGCAAAGTCAAGCATCGTCGCATCTCCATCGCGTTTATGCGCTACCAGAATACCATATCTTGGTAGCGCATGGGTTCCTTTAAGGGCTTCCTGCCTAAGAAATTTTCACTTCCTCACGGCTTTCGTTTTCGCGGCTTTCGTCACAGTCTTCGCGGGGGCTTTCTTGGCCGGTTTCCGACTCACTTTCGCCGCTTTCCCCGAGTTCTTGGGTGCCTTCTTGACCAGGTGAACCACCTTGGGTCGCTCGTCGATGGGGAGCAGATGCAGTCCTACGTCGTCGACGCGAGGCATGGCCGTTCCCATGAAATCCACCAGTCGATTCACATCCTTGAAGATTCTCGGCCCGTTCCGTTTGCGTCTCACCGCCAGAAAACGCTCATCGGGGTCACCGGAGAACTTGAGCGTGATGTAGAACCCAGCGGCCGTTTGCCAAATGTCGAGCTTACGGATCGGGGATTCCCCTTGAAGTTCCGTTTCGATAATGCTGTCTTCCTCTTTCCACAGCTTCATAATTCGCGCTTCATTCCGTTCCTTTCGGGCGGTCTCTAAGGTAACCGATTTCGCTGCCAGATTCATATGTCTTGGTAGAGGCGTTGGCTTCATGGCTTCACTTGAGGTCGTCTCGTCGTTATAGGTCTAGCTCACCCCTACGGGGCCGCTATGTCGTGCCTTCGGCATCGAGCCTCGTGCCGAGTCTCGCCCCGGCTTCCTTCGGTCGCAGCGGGCTTCCAGCGCTTTCGTATCGCCGTCCCGGCTCCAAACGCAGAACAGCCACCCACGAACTACACCGGCCTACTCCGGGATGGACTTGATCCCTTCGTGACCCGTGTATTTGTGGATGGCGACAAACCGGCGCGATCGAGCTGTGCCGGCAGTCACCAATACCCGTTAAGGCGATGGTGACTGCGTTATCCCTGGCTCCGCCCGATTCTGTCACCAATGGCATGGCATTGGCGACTGCCGGAATGGCCTAGTTTGACCGAGCCAAATGAACCGAGCCGCCACTTCCCGGCCTCCCCGCGGTTGACGTTTGCTCTTGAAGCTATCTCAACACATCAGCGGTATGGGGCTGTGGAGCTGGTGGACAGCTGCCGGCCGGTGGTCAAGTTGGGGGCAACGGCTTGCCGTTGTCCCCGGCTTGTCCACGGGAAGCCGCGCAGCGGCTAGGCAGGTACCGGCGTGCCGGCTGTCCACAGATCCACAGCCCAGGCACGCGCACCGCGTAGACATTCCGCATCACGCCGGCAGCTGATCGCTGCAGCGGCCTTCGGCCGACACACAGCAGATGCAGCGTACCGCTGCCCTTATGGCGTCCATGTCCATCCGCCACAGGCGGGTGGCTGACCAGAGCGAACTTCGCTGACCACCTTCCGCCATCGCTAAACGGTGGGCCAGGTGCGCAGGCGGGCAAGGGTTCGCTGCGCCGGTTCCCGCCCTTGCCCGCCTGCTTCATCACCCGGCCGACCTACGCGACCCACGGCGAAAGGCACTCAGCGAAGCATGGTCAACCACAAGAGGCACAAAGCGACATGGATCACCAGTACATCAAGAACAACACCAACCAAGAGCCGGCTCAGGCATCTAGCGGAGCATGGGGAGAGGCAGGGGCATACAAGGGCGTGGCATCCCAACCACCGCCCGCTTACGTGATTGAGGTCGACCCGGAGCCGTCCAGCATCTTGACCGAGACAGACCGTGCGACGTTGCTAGCGGCGGCAGCGATCTACGAACGCGTTTTGACTTCGCGGGGCCGTCAGCTTGGCAATCCCCGAGATTCCGGCGATTTCATCAAGGCGCGGCTGTTCGGGCTTCCGTATGAGGTTTTCGGCTGTCTTTTCCTCGATAACCGCCACCGCGTTTTGTGCTTCACCGAAATGTTCCGGGGCACGGTCGACGGCGCGAGTGTTCACCCTCGCGAGGTAGTGAAGGAAGCGCTGGCCGTCAACGCCTGCGCGGTCATTTTTGCCCATAACCACCCGTCTGGCGTGTCGGAGCCGAGCGCGGCGGATCGGGCAATCACGCGGGAACTTCAGGAGGCGTTGCGGCTGGTTGGTGTGCGGGTTCTTGACCATTTGGTTGTCGGCGATGGCGAGCCGGTGAGCATGGCGGCGCGAGGGCTGATCTAACAGCGAAGGGCGCGGCGGTTTCGCCGCGCCCTTGGTGACAGCGATCGCGCCTGGCCAGCTGCAGGCTGTCACCACCGGGAGGAGCTGGCAAAACGGTTGCAGCGACAGTCGCTGCAGCTACGCCATTCATGCCCGGCCGCCTGCGGCGAGTGGTGACCAAGAGCGCTTCGCCGACCACCTTTCGCCATCGCTAACGGTAGGCCGGGTGCGCGTCCAGGCAAGGGTTCGCTGCGCCGGAATCCTCACCCGGTCGCCTTCGGCGCTGCGGCTTCCGGTTCCGCCCTTGCCTGCCCGCTTCATCACCCAGCCGCCCTACGCGATCACGGCGAAAGGCACTCAGCGAAGCATGGTCACCACCAGAGGCAGTACCGACATGGAATACCGGAACAGCTACATCAACAGCATCGAGCAAGAGCCGGCTCAAGCATCTAGCGAAGCATGGGATCAGGACAAGGCAAGGGCGCTGCTGGCTGACCTGCAGGCAAAGGCTGTGCCACTCTTCAGGCAGGCGGTGGCGGAAGCAATCGCGATGCCGTCGACGGACGCCACAGCGGCATTGATCGAGCTGCAACAGTTGGCGTGGACGAACTACGCCGCACTCGGTTTCCGCTGCATGTCCGATGCCTTTGCGGCCATCGTGCCGCGCTCCGACACGCTGACCCTTCATGCGTGGTCTACGCAACGGCTGAAGATTCGTGGGTTTGATCTGCTGGTGAAGGCCAGCCCGTTTGCCCTCGCCGCGTATTGCGTGCATGTCGAGGTGATGAGCGTCGACAGGTCGCCGCTGCCGTTCACCGAAACCGGGTACCAGTCGCTTTTCGTGCCCTTCGCGGCTTTGGTCGATTCGTCCGACCTCGCCGCTTACGTGGCCGACTTGTTCCCCGCCGACCCCATCCAAACGAGCCTGTTCTGATGACACACGCCGAAGCCAAGGCCATCGCCGAAATCCTCAACGCGGCCACGCGGGCGGGCAACCTTGCCACCGCCTACAGCATCGTCGGCAAGCTCGCGAAGCCAGACGCCCAGGCCGTGATCCTCGCGGCCGGGCACAGCACCACGACGATCCGCGACAAGGGCTTCATCGCTCACCTGCAGGCGTCCATTGCCGGCGCTTGCCGCGCCCGGCTGGACGGCTGGACATACACCACCGAACGGAAGAAAGGACGGGAAGCATGAGCATTGCAGAGACGCTTGCGAACAAACCCATGTGGCAGATCGAGGCCACGGCGCGGAACGTCACGAACAATCGAAGCTCCGAGTTCAGCAGCTCGAAATCCTTCCGGTTTTCGGACGGCTCCTTTATCGAGGTCGACCGCTGGGGGCATCGTCAGGTGTTCCTCGCCAACGGCTGGAATGTCACCCAGGAGACGCGGTTATGAGCGAGCAACTAGAGCCGAAGGTGATGCCGGCGAACATGAAGGCGGCCGCATCGAGCCGCCGCCTTCATGGTGGTGACAGATCCCGCCGGCGCCGGCGGATCTGCTGTCACCACGTACTGCAGCCGTCATCGACGCTTCGCCTTCCCCTCAAGCATCCAGGCGTTGGCCTTGGCTCCCCATCCGGCCGCTTTCGGCCTGCCCTTCAGGCCCGCGCTGATCTTCTCCCGCGCTTCGGCCGAATGCTTCACGCCCCGTTTCTTATCGGCAATCCCTTGGCGTATTTCGGGATTGGCGGCGATGGTGGCCCGGCCCTTCGCCAGCGCCGCCGATCCTTGCTCGGCGTCGTAATTCGATTGGAGCAATTGCGTGGTGCCGGGGGTGAAGCGCTCCACATCGAGCGCACGCCGCCAGTTCGTGACGGTCGATGGCGTGAAGCCCCACGCGCCCGCCACGGCGCGAGCGCTCTCGCTCCGGATCGCTCGCACCAGGTCATCGGTAAAAATGATCGTCGGCAGGCCTGGCCGCTTGCGCTTCGGCCACGGCATGGGCCCATCCGTCCAGCCGCTGACCTCAACCAAGCCCAACACCTCATCGTTGATCCAGTCGCCAATGCGACAGGCAGGCGGTTTGTACGGGCCGAACAACAACGGCGGCGCATCTTCCACGGGCGGCGTGTGGTAGCGCCGCAGCTCGCCCTTCGAGCGCGGAGCTTTCGGCTTGGCGCGGGATCTTTTGTTTGTGGCCATCGCCAGATGATCGCAAATCCAGAGCGCGGCCGTGTACCACCGCCGCAAGGTCACAGGCGCGGCGGCGCCGACCGTGTACCACCGTCAGCGCCGCCGCCAGAGCCGCTAGAGGCGGCTCCCTACAGCGTTCCAGTCCCAGGGCTGCGCCCTTCCCTGCCGCGCCATCGCGGCGACGGCCTGTGGCCGTTCCAGGCGGGTTCGTTGACCCCGCCACCAGGTTGATCTTCCCGGTGCCGCCTTGCGGCTCTGTTTGAACAAGAGCCGTCCCGCTAAGTGCTTCGCCATCGCTAAACGGTAGGCCGGGTGCGCAGCCCGGCAAGGGTTCGCTGCGCCAGTGCCTGCACCCGGTCGCCTTCGGCGCTGCGGCTTTGTCACTGCCCTTGCCCGTCTGCTTCATCACCCGGCCGACCTACGCGATTCACGGCGAAGCACTCAGCGAGACGATGTTCAAACAGATCGGCGGCACCAGTCAGATCCACCGATCAAGCCACTGCAAAAGCCGGCTCAGCATCTAGCAAAACGATGTTCTTAGGAGAAAACAGCAATGACCTTTGATGAAGTTCAGACCTTGCGCAGCCGGAAGGCAGAGGCCCACGGGCTGGCGGTCGCGGGACAGTTCGAGGACGGTTCGATTTTCTTCACGGGCGGCACGGCCGAGCGGCCTTTGTTCCTGGCATTCGCCGGGCGTCGGTCCAAGGCGGCAGCTTTCTACAGCTTCAAAACCGAGGAAGCGCGCAACGCCTACGCCGAGAAGTGGCAAGCAGACCGGGTACAGGCTTTGGAAGCGACGAAGGCTCGCAAGGCCGAGGCCCGGAAGCCGCACAGCCTGAAGGTCGGCGACGTGCTTTACACGTCGTGGGGATACGAGCAGACCAACGTGGAGTTTTACGAGGTTGTTTCGGTGCGCGGCAGCGTGGTCGACCTGCGCGAGCTGCAGCAGGATCGCACGGAAAGCGGCATCGGCATGCAGGGCGAGTGCCGCGCCCTCCCCGGTCAATACCGGGCCGGCCTGATCGTCGGCAAGCGCCCCACGGGTGCAAACACCGTTCGCATCGACTCCTGCAGCACGGCGTGGCCGTGGGACGGGCGGCCGAAGTCTTGGAGCAGCTACGCCTAATTAACCCTTCCGCGTTGCCAAGATGGTATATTTTGGTAACGCGGCACCTACTCAAAACGCAAGGATGAAGACATGAGAAACACACCGAAAACCAACGTCGAGATCATCACCGAGATCATGGAGTTTTCGCGCTGCGGCGCGCTGGCACAGTTGTTCATCATGGACTCGGTAGCCCGGCACGCCGAACGCGTGGCAGCCGCCTCGCTGGACGAGCTGAAGAGCATGGAGGGCGGCTTGATTTCCCCCGCCGCCTGGAAGGCCACGGCCGCAGAGATTGCCGAAAAGATGCGCAAGCACCTAACTCCCGAGCGGGAGCCGGTTTCTGTCTCCGCCCATGAGATCGAGCGCGGGTAAGACTTCTGCCGTAATCTGGCGACAGCTGCGAGCTGGCCAGGTGCAGGCCTTGTCACCAATAGCCACAGAGGAACACACCATGCCCAGCGTCATGAACACCAGCGTTATCAGTCGCGAGGATCTTCAAGCCATGTTCTCCGAACCCGAACCCATGAGCGACAAAGAGCGGGCAGCGCTGGAACGGCTGCTGAAAATCGGCAGGAGCGACACGGGCCAATCGCGGCGCGTTGCAGACTTCTTGCTGGCGTGGTGGAACGCCGGCAGCTGCGGCGGCTTTGACCTCACGGATCTATGGGCTGTCGATACCGCGATTGCAACGGACATGGTGACCGTAGTCGGCCTGATCGCCCGCGTGAACAGCTATCCGGATAC
Source organism: Rhodanobacter humi (assembly GCF_041107455.1). NCBI lineage: Bacteria > Pseudomonadati > Pseudomonadota > Gammaproteobacteria > Lysobacterales > Rhodanobacteraceae > Rhodanobacter > Rhodanobacter sp. FW106-PBR-R2A-3-15. Next base: position 8,322 of record NZ_JBGBPY010000002.1, on the reverse strand, counting down.
GCTGGGCTACGGCGAACAATTCGAGGCGCTGGTACGCGAGTGGCGGCCCGAGCTGGTCAATCCGTCGCCGGAGGCCGCGAAGGCCTTGGAGAAGGCCAAGCAACAGACAGACGAGCGGGGCAGGGTCGACATGCTGGCGACGCTGGTGACCTACGGCAGTGCGCCCGGCTATAGGGACGCGAACCTGGTGTTTGACCTGAAGCCGCTGCATGGCGGCGCTGCACCGTTTCGGGCTGATCTACAGATTCGGCCGCAGGATGCCGAGAGCATCGTTCGGCATCTGCGCGATGTTCACGAACTGGCGTGGCGAAATGGTGCGCCGCTCGATGCCGAACCCGGCGAGAAGCGGCCGGCATGGATCAACCGGAGCTGATGCCAAATACGGTTGGAAAAGAAAGCGGCCGCATCGAGCGGCCGTTTTCTTTGGTGACAACCAGGTGCATCGAGCTGGCCAAGAATGTCACCAGCATCCAGAGCGCGGCCGTGTACCACCGCCGCAAGGTCACAGGCGCGGCGGCGCCGACCGTGTACCACCGTCAGCGCCGCCGCCAGAGCCGCTAGAGGCGGCTCCCTACAGCGTTCCAGTCCCAGGGCTGCGCCCTTCCCTGCCGCGCCATCGCGGCGACGGCCTGTGGCCGTTCCAGGCGGGTTCGTTGACCCCGCCACCAGGTTGATCTTGGGGTTTGGGGAGCAATGGAACGGAAAACCGGGATAAGGATAAATATTCTTTGTCTGTCATGGATTTAGGGTCGTGCCCGGATATGGGAAAAATTGGGTCATAGGCCTCAAACATGGCTTACGCATCCCGCTGCTTGCCCCGCTTATTAGTCGATGGAAAACCCCCGGCTCTGCCGGGGGACTCTCAAAGTTTGACGGCTCCGGGATTTCGCTCCGCGCTGTGTTGCTTTGTGCTCTTGATCTTCGCCGATTGCGAATAGGCCCCTTTGAGGGGCCAGCAATCGTAAAGCCCCCGGCTTTGCCGGGGGATACTTACTTCGAGCCGTCGCCGGCGATGCCTGCTCGGCCAGCTAAGCAGTAAGGCGCGACTCGGCGGCGGTAGCCCGAGTTTCAAGCGACCGCATGGCTAATTTTGCCCAACCCCCAAAAATGTAAAGCGCGTCTTTCGATGTTCAATGTTGCCGGCGTTTTCGAGGCGGTGCAGGTGTCTGAGTTAACCGAGCCTCTGCGGCTTTCGCCCGGGCTTCGAGCGACTGCACCGCCGTGCCCATCCCTTCCAATTGACCGCGAACTGCGGCCAACTCGATGACCATCCGATCCCGCTCTGCGACAGTAGTGGCCAGTGCTTCAAGGCGGATATCACGCTCAGCCAACTCGCGACGATGGCGCCCTGCATCCAAGCGTAACTCCGCCAAGCTGGCCTGCTGCTGTTCCAGTCGCTCTCGCGCTTTGGTCAGCTGGTTTTCCGCGCGCCGCTGGCCTTCGCGTGCGGCGTCGATCTCCTGCAGCATGCGTGCTTGCGCGATCTCCAGTCGCTCATTCGCTTTATCGCGTTCGATCTGGAAAGCCGCATCTCGGCTCGAGATCGCGGCTTGGAATTCCTCGGCCTGTTCGGTTTGAGCTTGACGGATACGTTCGATCTGTTCAGCCGTCTCGGTCTGCAAGGTGATGAACCTTTGTTGCAGCGCCTGCCCATCCTGCAGAGCTTGGTTCTTCGCACCCATCTCGGTCTCCACACGCGCTTGCTGCGCGGCAACTTCATGTCGAAGTGTTTCGCACTGTTCGGTCAGTGCTGTCGCCATCTCCATGGCATCGGCGCGCGTTTGCAGGGCTGCATTCCGCTGCTGCTCGGCCTCCGCCAAAGCGGTCTCCAAGGCGCCCCGCTGTTCGGCAAATACCGCTTCGCCCTGCTCGACAGCGGACACCCACAGGGTGCGCATCGCATCGGCCACAGCGGCCGGGAGATCGGCGCCGAGGGCGTCCGCTTTTGTACGTTCGTCCTTCCACAGCTTCAACTCGTCATTGATCGTCGTGCGGCTGCCCTGCTGGATGGCCGTATAGATCTGGTCGACCGTGATTTCGTGGGGTCGTTTGCCGCCGACAACGAGCTGGGCAGCGGCTTCGCGGGTACGTTGGCGGGTATCACTGACACGGCTCATGGGCATTCTCAGTTGCTGGCGGGTCAATTTCGCAGGATATGAATCATGTATATCATAGTATTACGTTATATGTGTAATGATTAAATCAAGAAAGTTATGATAATCCCTATAATCGAAAGTAATTCAGCAGTACGCTGGTGGTCCCGCGGCATTGGACATCGGAAAGCATGACTGAACATCCTTTGAGCCTCGCCGTACCCCAGGCCCTGCCTCCTGTCCTGTCGGGATGCGCCGGAACCAACCGTGCTCCGGCGAACGTGGCCCGACAGATTGCGGCCAATGACGACGTGGCGGCGATCGGCCTGTGGCTGGCGGAATATCACGACTCGCCCCATACCTTTCGCAGCTACCGCAAGGAGGCAGAACGGCTGCTGCTCTGGGCCACGCAAATACGTGGCAAGCCGGTGTCGAGCCTCACCCGCGAGGATGTGATCGCCTACGAAGCATTTCTCTGCCATCCGCCCGCCACTTGGTGCGACGACAGTCTGGCCCGTCGTGGTGAGCATCGGCGCCTGTTCACGGGACCATTGGCCGAGCGCAGCCGACGTCAGGCCTTGGGCATCCTCGCAGGGCTGTTCAACTATCTCGTACGCGCCGGCTATCTCGCCGGCAGTCCGTTTGTGCTGCAGCGGCGACGGGCGCGTCGCGGGATGCCCCGTGCTATCGAGCGCTATCTGGACCGATCCCTTTGGGACGACGTGCTTCACAGCATCGACGGTTGGCCACGGTCGACGAACCGGGATTGCCAACGCTACGAACGCGCTCGTTGGGTACTGCGTTTCCTGTACGAAACGGCTTTACGGGCTTCCGAGGCCGCCGCGGCCTGCGAGAGCGATTTCCAGCGCGTTCGTGGTCGGTGGTGGCTCCATGTCGTGGGCAAAGGCGGCGTCGAGGGTCAGATCCCCCTCAGCGACCATCTCATGGAGGATTTCGCGCGCTATCGCGGCTTCCATGGGTTGCCGCCCGCGCCGGCCGACAATGGCAAGATACCGGCCATTCTGGGGATCGCCGGCCGCGCTTCTGCGCTCACTCCCACGGCGATCTATCAGATCGTCAAGGCCACCTTCCGGCATGTTGCGGATACGCTCCAAAAGGAAGATGCCGCCAAAGCCTCCCGAGTGCGGCGGGCGTCGACTCATTGGCTACGGCATACGGCCGCCACGCATCAGGCCGAAGACGGAACACCGATCCACCACATCCAGCAGAATCTTCGCCACAGCTCGATCGGCACGACATCGATTTACCTCCACGCAGAAGAAGATTCACGGCATGCAAGCACAACGAGAACGCGAGCCGACGCCTCGCAGCAAAGAGAAGGAGACCTGCCATGACTGACCCCGACGATCGTTTCGGCATGCCCGCCAGTGCTTTCAAGGCGGCCAGGGAAAGTCATGGGCTGGATAGCCCCGTTTTTCGGGCGGGCATGTATGTACCCACCCGGCATGAAGTGGCCACGTTGTCTGCCACCCAACTTTTGCCGATCGTGATCGACTGGATGTGGGAAAGTCCGTCCGAACTGATTCCAGACAATAAACAGATTGGGGAACTTCGCGCCCTGCTGGCGGCCCGTCCTGATGCGGATGAGCCGACACTGCGAGAACTCATCACCGCGTGTGATGATTATTTGAAAATTTGATAGCGTGCTTTTTTCAACCGGGTTCAGTTGGAAAATTCGTCCAAAGGGTGCGGTTGTTTAGTTCGCCTTCGGCAGGCCTTCGCGGCCGGCGGCCAATTCGCTGGCTGGCCATATGGTCAACCACACGCCACGAAACGGCTGTACATAAAGAGCTATACGTCGATCGAGAGATGTCACCGTGGCTGGGTAGCTCACGATCCATCCTCGGGGATGTGCCTTTGCCCACACTTGCACCGACTCGCCTTCGGACAGCTGCGTCATGGGCCGTGTCAATCGGCCCAGAAAGTCGAACTGACCGTCGTACGTTTCCACATTGGCGATGGGTCTGCCCTGAGCTTCGGCACGTGCCAGTAACACCGCCGCCGGCTTGAGATCGAAAGCCGGCCACCAGGTGAGCGTGAATAGACCGTTGGCGGCGACGGCACCCACAAGGCCCACCAAAGCAATGCGGTGCAACTCGCCCCTTCTTGGCAGAAGCAGGCCACCGAGCAAAATATAGAACACGCCGAACGCGCTGCTGAAAGCCCCCAGCGTGGCGAGCTGCGGATCACGGACTACCCCGCGCGCAATGAGCTGCGGAAGTGCAAACAGGGACAGACCAGCTCCCACGGACAAGAATGCCAACGGCCACGGACCGAGCCAACGGCTCCTTCCCGGAGGAGCATGTTTCCGAGCCACGGCGGCGGCGAACAGCAAGGCGAAACCCGCACATTCCGGCAACAGGTAATACGGCTGCTTGCCGCTGATCAGCGAGAACACCAGTAACACCGGACCCAGCCAAGCGAACACGAAACGCAGTCCTGGTTCGAACGGACGCCGCAGGGCCCCTAGTGCGAACCACAGCCTCGGCCATAGCGCGAACGGAAACACCAACAGCGGCAGTAGCGGCAGGTACCACCAGAGCGGTTTCGCATGCGCGAACGCTTCCACCACGCGCCCTGCCGTCTGGTGGAACAGCAATTGCTCGCGATAGGTGGGGCCACCGATCGAGGCGGCCGTGAGCGCCCACGCTAGCAGCATGCCGCATCCGGTCAGTACAGCGAGCAGACCGCCGGCGTACCACCGCCGTGATTCACGCCGCGCCCAGTCATTCCACAGTGGACCCAGTAACCAGGGAAAGGCGACGTGCAACAGCATCACCGGGCCTTTGGTAAGCAACCCCACGCCGATCGCCAGTGCGAATCCGATGAAACAAGGCGCTTCACGACGCGAGCTCGGGGCAAGACTGACCAAGGCACCAAGAACACTGGCGGCAAGCAGCACTTCGTACATGGTTTGCAGGCCGAACAAGAACGCATAGCTGAAGGCGAATAACACCCATGGAGTCGTTCGCGCGACCGCCGCGCGTTCGGGGAACAAACGATGTGCGAGCACGGTGGCAAGCACCAACTCGACAGCCCCCATCAAAACTTCGAGCACACGGGGCCAGACGTCGCCCACGCCTCCGACAGCCCATCCCACATGAATCAGCCAGAACAGCATGGGCGGTTTGTCGCTGTAAGGCGCGCCGTTGAGGGATGGCACGATGAAGCTGTGCCGATGCCACATGTCCCACGCCACCGCGAGCGTACGGGTGGAATACATCGGCATCGGGCCGTGCATGAAGATCGCGACCAACGCGACAGCCATCCACAGGGGGAGCCAGGGCCACAGCATGCGCAGCGCGTCGAAACGGTTTGAACGGAATGACATAAGACAACCAGCTAAGGATGCTCTGATTTATTCCCGATCTGCGGCATCATAGCGACAGACCTCAGGAAGCACCCGTCGATGAAGCAACGTTCCTTTGCCTCGCTCAGTTTCGAGTCCAAGAAGAAGCCGACGCGGCGGGAGAAATTTCTTGGAGAGATGGACAAGGTGGTGCCGTGGGAAGCGCTGTTGGCGTTGATCGCACCCGCCTATCCGACGTCTGGCCGACGTGGCCGACCGCCCATGCCAGCAGCGACCATGCTGCGCATCCACTTCATGCAGCAATGGTATGCGCTGAGCGATCCTGCGATGGAAGACGCGCTGTATGAGATCGAGTCAATGCGGCGCTTCGCTGGGTTGGAGTTGAACGAGGAGGCGATCCCGGATGAGACAACGATTCTCAAATTCCGCCGGTTTCTGGAACAGCACGGCTTGGCGGTTCGGATTCTCGAAACGGTGAACTCCTACCTCGGTAAACAGGGCTTGCTCTTGCGTCAGGGCACTATCGTGGATGCCACGATCATCCAGGCTCCGTCGTCGACGAAGAACCGCGACAAGCAGCGCGACCCCGAAATGCATCAGACGAAGAAAGGCCAGCAGTGGTACTTCGGCATGAAAGCGCACATCGGAGTGGACGTTGAATCGGGCTTGGTGCACACGGTGACCACCACACCAGCAAACGTGGGTGACGTGACGGAAGTAGACAAGCTGCTGCACGGCAAAGAGAAGACGGTGTACGCCGATGCCGGTTACCAGGGTGCCGAGAAGCGAGCAGCCAAGCGCGGTCGCACTTGGTACATCGCTGCCAAACGCGGCAGCGTCAAGGCGATGCCCGAAGGTGAGTTGAAGGAAGCGGTGAAGCACACCGAACACATGAAGGCAGCGGTTCGTTCCAAGGTAGAGCACCCGTTCCGGGTGGTGAAGCGCCAGTTCGGCTATCAAAAAGTGCGTTTCAAGGGACTATTCAAGAACACCGCGCAGGTACTGACGTTGTTCGCACTCTCAAATCTTTGGATGGCACGGCGAACGTTGCTGACTTCCGTAGGGGAGGTGCGCCCGTGAGGCACCCAATCATGGTGATTCGGCGCAAAACGGCACCGTGACAGTGCTGGAACTGCTCAAAAGTCATCTTTCTATGTAACAAGACCGGAAGTTTTGGCACGGCCGTCTGGACGGCTGTTTCGAACTTCATTGATCAGAGCATCCCTAATGGGAGACATGGTGCGGCGGAAAATGCGCACCAAAGTGCACTACATCGACCGAACGCATTCGGTCGATGCAATTACCGTATCAGTGGCTGTGAAACACCAGCTTTGACTGGACGACATAGGAAATCAAAGCGCCCGTGATTCCTGCAATGAGAAAGATCAGACCTCCCGACAATCCCATGGTTGTCCCCCATGCGGTGAGCCCCGAAACGAGTGCCGCATTGCCCAGCTGGAGCGCCGCATAGCGTGGGAGTGCCTGTCGCTTCGGCGCATCACTTTGAAATGTAAGCCGGCGCTGCATCCAGAATGTCGGCGGAATGGGCAGTAACGTTCCGCAGATCGCTGAAACGACCTCGCCGACGTGAAACACATAATGCAAGACCATCGAAATGCACAGATAGAGCAGGAATCCAGTACCGCCCGCGAGGAAGAAGAAAAAGGTTCGGCGGACGCCCTCATTCAAGGCGATCGATCTGATAGACATGCTTGAATAACTCATTGAGTGTTGACGCGACGAGAGAGCAGTCGCATGTTTGCTGGAGATAGCCGATTGAATAAGCACGCTGTCCATCCTTCAGATAGTTGCCGCACGCCGTGTCGGCAAGATCACCCACAACAGTACCGCGCTCACGATGGCCAGGACGCCGAACGCCCCGAACGCGGTACCTGCGGTGGACTGCTGCCAAATGACGCCGAACATCAACCCGGCAGGGATGGCTCCCAACCCCGAAATCATCGTGAACCACCCGAAGGCGGTACCGCGGTCAGCTTCCGTCGCCAAGGTGCTGACCAGCGTTTTTTCCGCGCCTTCGCCGACGCCGCTGAGCAACGCATAGACGATCACGACGATCCACAGGCCCAGGATATTTTCCACGAACGCGAACAGCAGCAAGCCCACGCCGTAGGCCAACCAGGTGAAGGTCACGACCCCGACTTTGTTGAAACGGTCGGAAACCTTTCCGGCACGCCAGGCGACCCCTGCTTGCACAGCGCACAACACGGCCCAAAGCAGAAGCACCTGGACATTGCCCATACCGATTTCGTGAGCACGTAACAGAATGAAACTCTCCGACGCACTGGCGAAGGCAAAAAGCATGAAGACGGTCAGGAAACGCCGCGATGGAACGGTCAACGCACGCCAGCGCAAAGGCGCTGGCGCCGTTCCTGGCTTGATCGTTTTCGCCGGCACATCCTTGACGAGAGTCATCAAAACCACCAGCGCGAGGGCCGCGGGAATGGCCGATAGCATGATGACCACGCTGATGCGATGGCTGATCCACAGCAATGCCGCCGCAGCGATCAGGCTGCCGCCGACCGCGCCGGCGTAATCAAAGGCGCGATTGATGCCGTACGCATACCCCCGCAATGCCGCCGGCGTGGCATCGGCCACCAACGCATCGCGGGGGGCACCACGCACCCCCTTGCCGACGCGGTCGAGACTGCGCAGCAACAGCACCATCGGCCAGTTGAGCGCCAGTCCCACGAGCGGTCGCGCGATGCTCGACAGACCATAGCCCATGATGACGAAGATCTTGCGCCGGCGCCCACGCACATCTGAGCGACGACCGGCCCACAAACGAAACCCGCTGGCGACCGCATCCGCCACGCCATCGACGAGGCCCATCGCCACCGGACCCGCACCCAACGTCGTGACCAGCAACAGCGGGATCAG